>DATHMS010000001.1:0-28752 GCA_035486795.1 Candidatus Sulfotelmatobacter sp.
CGCTAACCACAATCTGCGGATCAATCCCCTTTTCGCGGCTCAACGCGTCGATCGTGTTGTAAAGCTCACTAGCCATAGGACGTATTCCGTTATGAAGACTGTTGCTGCGTACCAGGTTTCAACGTTTCAAGGTTTCAAAACTGTGCCGCCGTTGATCTTTAACTTTGAAACCTTGAAACTCTGAAACCTTGAAACCTAGAGTTCTGGCACCAGATTCGCCTTTTCCACATTGGCGAATTCAATCCCGATCTTCTGCCCTTGCTCAACGCCCGCGGCGCCCACCTTCATCTTCCGGCGCGACTTGTGACTCGAAACACTCAAGTCCAGCGTCAAGCGGCCATCGCGAAAACTTTCCAGCCGCCCCTCGAAGTACCGGTTATTTCCCACCGGATTCCTCGTCGTCAGCTTTACCCGGCTACCGACAAAGCGCTCAAACTCAGCCGGCTTCGTCAGCTTCCGGTCCAACCCCGGCGATGAAACTTCCAGCGTATAGCTCGTCGAAATCGCGTCCTCGACATCGAGGATGGTGCCGAACTCGCGACTGAAGTTCGCGCAATCTCCGTGCGTCACTCCCGCCAGCACATCGCCACTCGCCGCTCCGGGCTTGTCCAGAAACACGCGCAGCATGCGGGCTTTGCCACTCCCGCGAAACTCGACTTCGACCACTTCCAGCCCGCTGGAGGCCGCTACCCGCTCCGCAATCTCGCGTACTCGATCAAGCTCAAGTGCCATGCATCCAATAACTTGCAGCCCACCCCGCCCAGCCGATTCCTCGGCAACGAAAAAGTGGGCTTGCGCCCACTGGTGTGCTTCGCCAAATGCCGGTATTACACAACAGTTCTCAGTTTTCTAATATACGCCCGGACGGGGGTAAAAGACAAACGCTGGGCGAGTCAAGAAGCTCCACGCGAACTGCTATAATCCCCCCAATGAGCCGCCTATTCGAATCGTTCGAGTTTCTGGATAGAGGCTGGGACATTCGCGCGCTTGAGAACCAGTCACTCCGATCAGTATTCCTGTGGCTGCTGCCGCTGCTGTTCGTTCTCGGGGCGGACACTGTCGTCGAGGCTTACGTGGTCTTCCATCTACACCGCGTTAATTGGCCAATCGTATTCAACCTCCCCGTCGTCGGCTTGCTCGCCTTCCGCTACGCGCGGATTATCTATCGCCGGCTTCCTCGCTAGCCTCTCGCCGGAGCTAGTTCTTGTTCTTCCCAGGCCCCAAAATCGCCCGCCCCGGAAACACATCCGGCGCGAGCTTCCCTTCATCAACCACCAGAGTCCCTCCCACCACCAAATACCGCACTCCCACACTCGGTTCCATCGGCTTCTCAAAAGTAGATCGCTCCCTGATAGTCGCTGCATCAAACACCACAATGTCAGCGTCGCAGCCCTCTTGCAGTCTGCCTTTCTGCCGCGCCGCCGGCGTCGACCGCTCCAGCATCTCCGCCGGCATAAAACTCATCTTCCGGATCGCATCCATCAGCGTCACTGTTCCCTCCCCCCGCACATACTGGGCCAGCACCCGCGAATAAGTCCCGGCATTGCGTGGATGCCCTTCCGCCCCATCGCTGGCAATCATCACCAGGGGATGCGGAATGACCTTGTCCACAATCTCCTGCGTATTGGCGAAGACCAGCACCCAGTGCGTCGCATTGGAATTATGCAACTCGTCGAAACGCTGCTTGGTTAGGTGCTCGCCAGTATCCGGCAGCACGAGATCTCCATAATCGATCCCGAGTTTCTCTCGCCAGCCCGGGTTAAACAACGCTGAGTTCACCGCAGTCATACCCGCGATATAGGGATACGCCTCAGTAGTCACATCCAGTCCGCGCGCGCGCGCTCCCTCTACCATCGCAAGACACTCCAGGGAATCACGCAGGCAGCTGCTGTTGATATGCACGATATGCAGCGACGCTCCCGTTATCGCAGCCGCGCCAATCACTTCGCTAATCGACTCAATGGCGGAACCGGGCTCGACCCGCCCCGCACTCCGCACGTGGGTGTAAACCGGCAGCCCCCGCTCGGCCGCCAGACGGAACATGTCAATCACTTCCAGCCGCGTCGCCCCGGGTGTGTACTGGATGCCCATCCCCACGGCCAATCCGCCGGCATCCAGCTCGGCGCGCAGGCGCTGTCGGATTGCTTCAATCTGTTCCGGTGTGGCCGGCTGGTCAGTTGCGGGTCCGCTCTTGGGCAGAATCTCAGGCGCGCCACCCTGGCTTCCAATGACTTCGGCCGGCAGCGGTGAACCAAACACCAGTGCCCGCGCCGCCACATGGCTAGCCGACGTCCCGTAATGAATCAGCGAGCGCCCTTCTTTAGATTTCAAGAACAGCGCGACATCGGGCGCACCAATCTCCAACTCCAGCGCTGTAGTCACACCGTCCAGCGCCTTGACCCGTTGGCTTGCCAGGTCTTGCCCGTGCTGGTGCAGATCAATAAAGCCAGGCGCCACCACCAGTCCGCCAGCATGAACCACGCGCCGCCCGCTCAGAGCCTCAGATGAGACGCGGGTAATCTTGCCACCTCGAACCCCGACATTGCGCACCGCATCCAGCCCAGTCTCGGGATCGACAACCCGCCCGCCCTCGATCACAAGATCATATTGCTGCGCCGCCGCCATGGTGGTTGCGAACACTAGAACGCAGAAAAAGAAAAACAGCTTTCGCATAGTTGCTCCGTAAAGACTAGCGATCATATCAATAGCTGCCTGTAACCCAGGCATTGTCATTCCGACAGCGCGTGTTTTGCATCACGCGCGGAGGAATCTCGGTCGGCACGGCATCATGGATGTAGGGCAATCCTGCCCTCTGTCGCACTTGGCGCCGATCCCCACGGTCCCGATCTCAGCATTTGCCTCAACCCCGCGCTCTCTCTAGAATAAAGATTCACCTCCACGCCAGGGAGACTTTCCGAGAACCCTATGATTCATTTTCCCGTACCCGAAGCTCTCACCTTCGACGACGTCCTCCTCTTACCCGCGCGCTCCGATGTAATTCCCGCGACCGCCACCACCCAGACTCAGCTCACCCGCGACATCAGCCTGAATATTCCCATCGTCAGCGCCGCCATGGACACCGTCACCGAATCGCACATGGCCATTGCGCTCGCCCAGCAGGGCGGTCTCGGCATCATCCATCGCAACCTCAGCATCGAGCAGCAGGCCAACGAAGTCGACAAAGTAAAACGCTCGGAAAGCGGCATGATCGTCGATCCGGTCACCATGTCGCCCAGCGACAAAGTCAGCGACGCGCTCGAGATCATGCGCAAATATAAGATCTCGGGCGTACCCATCACCCAGCACGGCAAGCTCGTCGGAATCCTCACCAATCGCGACCTGCGCTTCGAGAGCCGCTTCGACATCCCCATCGACCGTGTCATGACCAAGAAGAATCTGATCACCGTGCCCGTAGGTACCACACTTGAAGATGCCGAAGAAATCCTCCACGAGCACCGCGTCGAAAAACTTCTCGTCGTAGACGACAAATACAACCTCAAGGGACTGATTACCGTAAAAGACATTCAGAAAAAATTGAAGTATCCCAATGCCGCCAAGGATTCCCAGGGACGCCTGCGTGTGGGCGCCGCCATCGGCGCAACGGGAGACTTTCTCGAACGCGCTCAGGAATTAGCCGCAGCCAAAGTCGATGTGTTGGCTGTCGACAGCGCCCACGGCCACTCCACCAAGGTGCTCGAGGCCGTGAAGCTCGTAAAGTCAAAACTGCCCGAGATGCAATTGCTGGCCGGCAACGTCGCCACCTTCGATGGCGCCTGCGAACTGGCTCGCGCCGGAGCCGATGGCATCAAGGTCGGTATCGGCCCCGGCTCCATTTGCACCACCCGCGTGGTAACCGGTGCCGGCGTGCCCCAGATTACTGCCATTGCCGAAGCTTTTCGTGCCGTAAAAGATGCCGGCATTCCCATCATCGCCGACGGCGGCATCAAGTATTCCGGCGACATCACCAAAGCGCTGGCCGCCGGCGCCAGCGCGGTAATGATCGGCTCCCTCTTCGCCGGAACCGACGAAAGTCCCGGCGAGCTCATCCTCTATCAAGGCCGCTCCTTCAAGTCCTACCGCGGCATGGGCTCGATCGGCGCCATGGCGCAAGGTTCCAGCGAACGCTACTTCCAGAACACCGAGGGTGATTCCTCTGCCGCAGTCTCTTCCATGGACGGCGAATCCAACCGCCTGGGCAAACTCGTCCCCGAAGGCATTGAAGGACGCGTCCCCTATCGCGGTTCTGTTGCCATGATCGTCCACCAGATGGTCGGCGGATTAAAGTCAGGCATGGGCTACTGCGGCTGCGCCAACATCGCCGAACTCCTGCAGAAAACCCGCTTCGTCCGCATCAGCGGCGCCGGACTCCGCGAAAGCCACGTCCACGATGTAATGATCACCCGCGAGGCTCCCAACTATGGCGTCGAGTAATCCATACTCTTGAGCGCCGATCGACATGAAGTTCTAAAAGCGTGGATCGCCGCTGTTCTTTGGCTCATCGTCATTGCGATCGAATCCACCGCCATGCTCTCGGCCCACAACACCGGCCGGATTCTCTATCCCATTCTGCATTTTCTCTTTGGCCTGGACCGGGTGCACTTCGGATACTGGCACTTCTACATTCGCAAGTCAGGTCACGTCTTCGGCTACGGCACCCTGAGCATCCTGCTTTTCCGCGCCTGGCGCGCCACACTGCCCGCGCCGAACAATGTGAGGTGGACCTTCCGCTGGGCCAACATCGCCATCCTCGGCACCGCTCTCGTAGCCAGCCTCGACGAATGGCACCAGAGCTTCATCCCGTCCCGCACGGGCACCGTGAGGGACGTAGTTCTGGACACCTGTGCAGGGATTGCAGCGCAAGTGCTCGTATTGCTATGGCTAAGGGCTTTCCGGAAGGGCGAGGCCTAAGCGGGTGGAGCAGGCCTTCCAGGCCTGCATCCAGGGCCAGCATTCCAATCGGGCTTTAGCCCCTGAGGGGACGCTCACTCCCCCGACCCACCACCTGCAAGATCCCCGCTGCGACCACAGCCATCCCCGCCGAAAAGTAAAACGGAACGGCAGCCCCGTAATGCTTCCACAGTTCGCCTGTAAACAAGCTCGCAGCTAGAGTAGCCACGCTGGTCACAAAGAAATAAATTCCGAGAGCGCGCCCGCGCACCCGCTCGCCCACAGTCTCAACCACCAGAGCTTTCAGCACAGGCTGCGTGAGGGCATAGTAAAAACCGTATACCGCCATCGCAATCCAGATCGCCAGCGTAGACGATGCCCGCCCGAATGCAAAATAGACCCCAGCAAAAATCAAATAGCCCGCGGAGCCCACAAGCCGTCGCGAAACGTGGTCGCTGAACCATCCCGCCGGCCAGGATGCAAGCGTGTAAGTAATGTTGAAGACCAGCCCCAGCAGAGGTGCGAGCGCGACTGGGATCCCAACTTCCTGCGCCCGTAGAACCAGGAACATGTCACTCGAGTTGCCCAGCGAAAACAGCGTGACGGCAACCAGCACGAAGTAGAAGGACGCCGGCAAAGCGACCCGCTCTTTCGAAGACGAACTCGAATCCGTCACGACCTTTCCAAATCCAGAGCCGGTGAGGGATGCAGATCCCCGGCGCTTTTCCCGAATACCGACCAACGCCACCAGCACGCACAATGCCCCAGGAACAGCGGCCGCCCAGAACACGCTCCGGATTCCAAAACGCGCCAGCAGAACCAGCGCAGCCAGCGGCCCTGCAATCGCTCCGGCCGAATCCATCGACTGAATCAACCCATAAGCCGAGCCCAGCCGCTCCTTCGGCACAGTCTCGGCCACCATCACATCGCGCGGCGCTCCGCGCATGCCTTTAGCAAGTCGATCGGTAAAACGGATCAGGAGAATCTGCGGCCACGCGGTGACCAGCGCCAACAGCGGCTTCACGGCGTTTGCGACAAAGTATCCGGCGACCACGACCGGCTTTCGTCGATGGATGCGGTCGGTAAGATATCCAGAGAACAGCTTGGCAAACGAAGCCACGCTTTCGGCAACGCCTTCAATCAATCCGAGCTGCGCCGGCCCCGCGCCCAGTGACGCTAGAAATGCCGGCAACACCCAGTACGCCATCTCCGAAGCAGTGTCGTTCAGAAACGAAGTAAGGCCGAAGGCATAGATGTTCCGAGCAGCGGACGACCCATGCTCGTCTGAACGCTGGGGCATGTGGCAGTTTTATCACGGCGGGAGGCAGGAAACTGAGGACTCTCCCTCAGTACATCGCGTCGTACTTGGTCACAACCCACTGCCCATCTTTGTTTTCCTCGGTAACGGTGAACAGTTCCTTGTAGGTGTCGGGCTGGCTCGGGCTCGTAAGGCGTTTTCCGCGATAATGAAGAATCGTCAGGGGCGGCGCGCTCTCCCACTCCGCCAACTCCCAGGAAAGCAGCGGATGTTGAGACTCCGAATTGCAGATGAAGTGGGCATACTTCTTGCGGTAGTCGTGCTCCCACCCGGAGAGCACATCGTCGCAGTGGCCGTCGCGCAGTTGCCGGAGAAAAAGATTGGCGCTGTGCTCGATGGTGCGGTCGCGCAAGGGGTTCATTCGAATGCTGACCGGCAGGCCGGTCAGAGGATCGTGATCCTCGGACCGCGCCAGCACCGGTCCTTGATTACTCAGCCACCAGATGTAGCCAAGAAATCCAAACACCAGCAGCGCCGCGGCGCCGACGGCAATTCCGATCTGTGCCCGGGTAAATCCCATCTGAGAGAAATTTTATACGGCTGGCAAATTACGGCAAGATTACCGCCGGAAGCCGCGAGAGGACATGTACGAATGGGGAAGCTTGGATCCAATGAGGTCTGGCATTCCGAGTTGGGCGTAAGCCAATGAAAATCTGCTGTGCGGGAAGTATCCCTGGCTCCCAAAGAAAATAGGCACGGCTGACGCCGTGCCCTTGGCCCAAAATTTAGGCTACTACTTCTTGTCCTCGGCTTCGGCTTCCTTCACCGGCTCGACGCCGCCGTCGTGCTGGGCTTGCGCTTCGGCATCTTCCATCGCCTTCCTGGCTTCGGCAACCTTCTTGGCGCGGGCTTCGGCGCGTTTCTCGCGCTTCTCGTCCAGCACCTTCTCGCTGCCCAGAAGTTCAAGAAACGCTTTGTCGGCCCCGTCGCCCTTGTTCCATCCGGTGCGGATGATCCGCGTGTACCCGCCTTCGCGATCGCCAAAACGTGGTCCGACGGTATCGAAAAGCTTGACCAGCGCCTCGTCAGTCATGAGGTAAGCGCCGGCCAGACGCCGCGCCGCGAGGTCGCCGCGCTTGCCCAGCGTAATCATCTTCTCGACGATTGGTCGCGCCGCCTTGGCCTTGGGAACGGTCGTTTCGACCCTTTCCTCCACGATCACCGACGTGACCAGGTTCCGCAGCAACGAGCGCCGGTGCGCGGTATTCCGTCCGAGTTTGTATCCCGCAACTTTGTGACGCATGGTGAACCTCAGGGATCAGTGGCCAGTGGTCGTGGCCAGTATTCAGTCTCTTAAGCGTTGAAATCAGTGGCTAGCAGCGAGTCTTTGGTGTTTCTGACCACTGACCACCAGCCACTGACCGATGTTCCTACAGCTGATCGTCCGGCCCGTAAGCCGAAGCTGGCAGCACCAGATTCGAAGTTGGCCCCGGCACGGCATTCCCGTGCTCGTCGATCTTCATGCCCAGGCTCAGACCCATCGAGGAAAGTATTTCCTTGATCTCGTTCAGCGACTTGCGGCCGAAGTTCTTGGTCTTGAGCATTTCCGATTCCGTCTTCTGCACCAGCTCGCCGATGGTCTGGATATTCGCGTTCTTCAGGCAGTTATAGCTGCGTACTGAAAGCTCGAGCTCCTCGACCGACCGGTTCAGGTTCTCGTTGTGAATCTCCGGCTTGCGATCGTCCGTCGACGACGTACCGGTTTCAATCTCCTCCTCAAAGTTGATGAAGATGTTCATGTGATCCTTCATCAGCTTCGCCGACAAGCCGATCGCATCAGCAGGTGTAATCGAGCCGTTGGTCCAGACTTCGAGCGTTAGCTTGTCGTAGTCGGTAATCTGGCCGAGACGCGCCGCCTCTACCGTGTAGTTGCACTTGCGCACCGGCGAGTGCACCGAATCGATCGGAATGAATCCGATTCCAAGGTCCTCATCGAAATTCTTATCGGCGGAAGTGTAACCGCGGCCGCGCTTCAGCCGCATTTCCATGTCAAGCTTGCCGCCTTCGCTCACCGTGGCGATGTAAACATCCTTGTCCAGCACCTCCACATCACCGTCGGCTTCGATCATGCCGCTCGTGACCACGCCAGGCTGGTCGGCGCGCAAATAGATCGCCTTCGGCGCATCGCCCGCCAGCTTAAAGGGAATCTGCTTCAGGTTGAGGATGATGTCGGTCGCATCCTCCACCACGCCCGGGATTGACTGGAATTCGTGCAGCACACCTTCCATCTTCACCGCGGTAACTGCCGCACCCTCAATCGAGCTCAGCAGCACGCGCCGCAGGGCATTGCCCACCGTGGTGCCAAAGCCCCGCTCAAAAGGTTGCGCCCAGAAAATTCCGTACTTGTCGGTAAGAGTGGACGTGTCAACTGCAAGACGTTTCGGTTTCTGAAAACCCTTCCAAAGCATTTGTTTCTCCTTCGGCCGTTTGGCTCAGTCCCCGCTCGCTGAGTGGCCCAACTCAGGTCAATACCGGGACAGGCTGATCTGGCTCGAAATGTGTACTAGACCAAAGTTTCAAAGTTGCAAGGTTTCAATGTCTCAAGGTTGCGGCAAACCGCAGCGATTTTGAAACCTTCGAAACTTTGAAACCTTATTTACTGTACAACTCAACGATCAATTGCTCGTTCACCGGCAACTGAATATCTTCCCTCTTGGGCAACGAAAGCACCCGCGCTGTATACGCATCGCGATTCACTTCCAGCCAGTTGGGCAGCGTGCCATGGCTGGCAAATTCCTTGGCCAACTCCAGCACGGAAAGCTTCTTGCTCTTCTCGCGAATCGAAATCTCCTCGCCCGCACTCACTTCGTAGGAAGGAATGTTGACCTTGCGATTGTTCACCGCAACATGCCCGTGGCGCACCAACTGCCGAGCCTGTCGCCGCGATTGAGCAAATCCCAGACGAAAGACAACGTTGTCCAGACGCCGCTCCAACTGCTGCAACAGCAACTCGCCGGTCACGCCCCGGGAGCGCGCCGCCTTCTCGAAATAATTACGGAACTGGCCTTCCAGCGTGAAGTAGATGCGCTTGGCTTTCTGCTTCTCGCGCAACTGCAAGCCGTAGCCAACGATCTTGGCCTTCCGGTCCTTCCCATGTTGTCCGGGAGCGAAGTTGCGCTTCTCGATGGGGCACTTATCGCTGAAACACTTAGCGCCTTTGAGGAACAGCTTCATGCCCTCGCGGCGGCATAGACGGCAAACTGCATCGGTATAACGTGCCAAGTTGTTCTCCTTTTAGATGACCGGTTTACAGGTTTGGCTTCACCCTTCATCCCGGACGAAAGCAAAGTTTCAAGGCTTCGAAGGTTTCAATGTTTCAACGTCTTTTTGAAACCCTGAAACTCTGCAACCTTGAAACCTCAGACTCTTCTTCTTTTCGGCGGCCTGCACCCATTATGGGGAATCGGCGTAACATCACGAATCGACCGAACTTCAATGCCCGACGACGCCAGCGCGCGCACTGCCGACTCACGCCCCGAACCCGGTCCGCTTACCCGCACGTCCACGCTGCGCACCCCATGATCGCGCGCCAGGTTGGCCGCATTCGAGGCCGCCTGCTGCGCCGCGAACGGAGTGCCCTTGCGCGATCCGCGAAAGCCCAGCGATCCCGAACTCTTCCACGACAGAACATTGCCGTTCATGTCGGTGATGGTCACAATCGTGTTGTTGAAGGAAGCCTGCACATAGCACAGTCCATGCGGAACGTGCTTGCGCTCCTTCTTCTTGAATGTCTTCTTCTTGCCCTTTTTCTCCGGTGCGGCAGTGCCGCCCGCTGCTACTGGTTTAGCCATAGAGAGCTTCTCAGTTCCTAAATTTCGTCCGAGGTTTCAAGTTTCAGAAGTTTCAAGGTTTCGAAACCTTGAACATTGCAACTTTGAAACCTGCTCTTACGTCTTCGACGTCGCCTTCTTCTTCGTTGACACCGTTCCCTTGCGCGGGCCTTTGCGAGTACGGGCGTTGGTATGCGTTCGTTGTCCCCGGACCGGCAGATTCCGGCGGTGACGGAACCCGCGATAGGAGCCGATTTCGATGAGCCGCTTGATGTTCATCGAAACTTCCTTCCGCAGATCGCCCTCTACCATCCCTTGCGCTTCAATGACGGTGCGGATCCGGTTCACTTCCTCTTCGCTGAGATCCTGAACCTTCTTCATCGGGTCCACCTTGGCCTCGTCCAGAATGCTCCCGGCGCGAGGATGCCCGATCCCGTAGATATAAGTCAGAGCGATGTTGATGTGCTTCTGGCGCGGTAAGTCGACGCCTGCGATACGTGCCATTGTTCCTGACCTCTCCCAGCCGTTTAGCCCTGGCGCTGTTTATGCTTCGTGTTGACGCAGATCACCCGCACCACACCCTTGCGGTGGATGACCTTGCATTTGTCACAGATTTTCTTTACCGATGCTCGTACTTTCATAATTCCGTTTCCGATTCCTAAACGCTCTTCTCTATTTGTAACGATAAACGATGCGGCCGCGATTCAGGTCGTAAGGCGAAAGCTCCACCGCAACCTTGTCTCCCGGCAAAATACGAATAAAGTTCTTACGCATCTTTCCCGACACATGCGCCAGCACCTGGTGCTTGTTTTCCAGTTCCACCTTGAACATGGCGTTGGGCAGCGGTTCCAGAACCACCGCCATCACCTCAATCGCGTCTTCTTTGCTCATCGACTCCTTGAAAACTGCTTATAGCTACTTCGTCAAAATCACCGGCCCATCTTTCGTCACCGCAACGCAGTGCTCGAAGTGTGCGCTGAAACTGCCGTCCACCGTAACCGCCGTCCACTTATCACCAAGCACCCGCGTTTCCGGCTTGCCGTAATTCACCATGGGCTCAATCGCAAGCACCATGCCCTCGCGCAACTTCGCACCATGGCCCCGCGCCCCAAAGTTCGGCACCTGCGGTTCCTCGTGCAGGCGCGTCCCAATCCCGTGTCCCACAAATTCCCGAACGACGCTGAACCCCGCAGCCTCCACGTGCTCCTGCACGGCCGCTCCCACATCGCCCACCGAATTTCCGATGAGCGCCTGGTCAATGCCGCGGTAAAGCGATTCCTCGGTGACGGTCAGCAGCTTGCGTAACTCCGGCTTCACCGCTTCGCTCACCGGAACCGTAATCGCAGCGTCGCCATAATACCCATCCAGCACCACGCCGCAATCAATCGAAACGATGTCACCATCCTTCAGCGCCCGCTTCTCTGACGGAATTCCGTGCACAATCTCTTCATTCACCGACGTGCACAGCACGCAGGGATAATCGAAATACCCCTTAAACGCCGGCTTCGCTCCGAGTTGCGCAATCTTCTTCTCCGCGGCGCGCTCCAGATCCATCGTCGTCACGCCCGGAGCCACCATCGAGCGTACCTCATCGAGAACCTGCCGCACGATGTGGCCGCTGTGCCGCATCCGCTCAATCTCCGCCGCCGACTTGCACACAATCGCCATTCTTACGCGTTATGGTCCTCGATAATCCTGAAAATCTGCTGCGTGACCTCGTCCATCGGCCGGTCGCCATTGATCGAGACCAATCTTCCCGTGCGCTGGTAGTAATCCGCCACCGGAGTAGTTTGCTCGTGATAGGCCGCCAACCGTGGCGCAATCACTTCCAATCGGTCGTCATTGCGGGTCACCAGTTTCGTCCCGTCAACGTCGCAAACTTCATCGAAACGGGGCGGCTGGAAGTGGACGTTATAGATCCGCCCACAGGTAGGACAAGAACGGCGTCCAGAGATCCGGAGCAACAATTGATTATAGTCCACGTCCAACCGGATCACAATTGGCCAGGCCCGCGTGGGGCGCGAGTTGTCAAAGAACTTGTCCTCAAGCAGCGCATCCAGCCACCCGGCCTGGGCCGCGGTCCGCGGAAACCCGTCCAGAATGTAGCCCCGCTTGCAGTCTGGCTGCTTCAGTCTCAGCCGGACCATCTCACAAACCAGGTCGTCCGAAACCAGTTCCCCTCGAGACATGACCGCCTTGGCAGCCATTCCGAGTTCCGTACCCTGCACCACGTTTTCCCGCAGGATGTCTCCGGTGGAGACCTGCGGAATCAGGTACCGTTCCATGATGCGCTTGGCCTGGGTACCCTTGCCCGCACCCGGCGGTCCAAGCAGCACCACCGGACCTACGTCACGTGAGGTTTCCTGCGCCATCGAGTTGGCCAAAGCCTCCCGAACAGTGTTCAGTAACCCCACAAACAAATCTGCAATTGGGTAATTTGGAAATCTGGCAATTTGCCACTGAGTCGCTGTTGGTCTTCAATTACCAAATTACCCGATTACTAAATTAAAAATCTGCTACGACCAGTTCCTGCGCCCGCGAATGCGCCCGCTGCGCGGCGTGAATCCATCGTAATGCCGCATGATCAACTGCGCTTCGATCTGCGTAACCGTATCCATGGCCACGCCCACTACAATCAGCAGGGACGTTCCACCAAAGTAAAAATTCACCCCCAGCCCGTTCGTCACCCACACCGGAAGCCGCTCAAACAGCGACCCTCCCAGCCAGAACGGCAAATGGTTCAGGTGAATGCCGGTGATCATCCATTCGGGAATGAAGGAAATGATGATCAGATACAGCGCCCCCACCAGAGTAATTCTGGTCAGAACCTCGTTGATGTAGTCGGCTGTGCGTTTCCCCGGACGTATCCCCGGAATAAATCCACCATACTTCCGCATATTGTCGGCAACTTCGCTCGGATTGAAAACAATCGACACATAGAAGTAGGCGAAGAAGATAATCCCGACTGCGTAAAGTACGGTATAGAGCGGCTCGCCCCACCCCAGCATCCGAATCAGGTCGCCGAAGTAGCGGCTGTTCTTCAATCCGTAACCGATCGTCTGAGGCAACGTAAGAATCGAAGACGCGAAGATAACCGGCATCACGCCACCCGCATTCACCCGAAGCGGAAGATGCGTCGACTGCCCGCCCATCACTTTGCGTCCCACCACCCGCTTCGCATACTGCACGGGAATGCGCCGCTCGCAGCGCTCGACATATACGATGAAGGCGACCACCGCAATCATGAACACGACCAGCCCGGCCATCAACACCGGCGTAATTGCTCCCCAGGTCCCGTTCTTCGCTTTCTCGATCAGATCCTGCACGCCGCGCGGCAGCCC
The DNA here is from genome assembly GCA_035486795.1 of Candidatus Sulfotelmatobacter sp. Lineage (GTDB taxonomy): Bacteria > Acidobacteriota > Terriglobia > Terriglobales > Acidobacteriaceae > Sulfotelmatobacter. Next base: position 13,317 of record DATHMS010000001.1, read on the forward strand.
CACCACGATGCCGGCAAAGATCAGCAGCGACATGCCATTTCCGACCCCGCGATCCGTGATCTGCTCGCCCAGCCACATAACAAACGCGCTGCCCGTGGTCAGGGTCAACATCGTCATCAGAACGAACGGAATGCCGGGGTGAAGTACAAAGTCTCCAGCTTTTTCCAGTCCAATGGCGATACCGAACGATTGCACCGCGCTGAGCATCACAGTGAGGTAGCGGGTCCACATCGTGATCTTCTTGCGACCCATCTCGCCCTCTTTTTGCAGTTTGGCCAGCGGCTCATACACCACCGTCAAAAGTTGCAAAATGATCGATGCCGTGATGTACGGCATGATGCCCAGGGCAAAGAGCGTGAGACGGCGCAGATTGCCGCCGGAAAACAGATCGACAAACCCCAGCAGCGATCCCGCGTTCTGATTGAAATACTGCTCCAACTTAAGGAAGTTCACCCCAGGCGTGGGAAGATGTCCGCCCAGCCGGTAAACCGCCAGCATGGCCAGCGTGAACAGAACCCGCTTCCGCAAGTCGGGAATGCGGAAGATGTTCGCCAGCTTCCCCCAGATTGGAAACACTCCACTCTCAGCCGCCATTACTGCAAGACCTCAACCTTGCCGCCCGCCTTGGTAATCTTTTCCTGCGCTGACTTGGAAAACTTGTGCGCGTGTACAGTGATAGCAATCGTCAATTCGCCATCGCCCAGGATCTTCACCGGCAGCTTGGCCTTGATCACCCCAGCCTTGCGCAGAACTTCAGGCGTGATCGGTGCCCCGTGCAGGTCCCCGCCCAACGCCACCAGCCTTTCGAGGCTGACGATATTGAATTCCTTGCGGAAAATGTTGGTGAAGCCGCGCTTCGGCATGCGCCGGTGCAAAGGCATCTGTCCGCCTTCAAATCCGCGGATCAGGCGCATACCAGTGCGCGAGCGCTGCCCCTTGTGTCCGCGAGTCGAGGTCTTCCCCATACCGGAGCCCATACCGCGCCCCACCCGCTTGCGCTTCTCCGTAGCCTTCTTCGGTGCTCGAATATTGGATAAATTCATAAATAAGCCTTCAAAGTTTCACGTTTCAAAGTTTCAAAGTTTCAAAGAACTGGATCCGCCTTGAAACCTTGAAATTCTGAAACCTTGAAACATTTCTACTTCAAGATCTCTACCAGGTGCGGAACCTTGGCCACCATGCCCCGGATCGCCGCATTATCCGGACGCTCGATCACCTGATTCAGCCGCGTAAATCCCAGTCCTTTGACCACCAGTTTCTGCTTCACCGGGGCGCAAATGGCCGAAACCACCCACTTCAGGTGAATCCTTCCGGCAACCGCTTTCGGTTTCTTCGTAGTCATCGATAATTCCTCAATCCCTGAGCGCCGTTTCTAGACACTCGTTACCAGGTACTCGGTACTACAACTCCTGCATCGTCTTCCCGCGCATAGCTGCAACGCTTTCCCGGCTCTTGAGGTGCCGCAGAGCATCGAATGTAGCTTTGATCACGTTGTGTGGATTCGTCGTGCCGATCGACTTGGTCAGCACATTCTGGATTCCCACCGAAGTCATCACCGCTCGCACCGCGCCACCCGCAATCACACCCGTGCCTTCCGGAGCCGGCTTCAGCAGCACTCTCCCGGAACCATAACGTCCCATGATCAGGTGCGGAATCGAAGTCTGCGTCAGGTTCACCTTGATCAGGTTCTTCTTCGCCGCCTCAATCGCCTTGCGAATGGCCTGCGGAACTTCCTTCGCCTTGCCCGCGCCGTGTCCCACCACCGCCGCCGAAGGATCCCCCACCACCACCAGCGCGGCAAACGAAAGATTCTTGCCACCCTTCACCACTTTGGTCACGCGGTTGATGGCCACGACCTGGTCTTTCAATTGAAACGAATTTGGATCAAGCTTCTTAATTACAGTTGGCATTCTTTAAACCCAGCTTTCAGCTATCAGCTTTCAGCTTGTCGCTCCAGCTGATAGCTGAGAGCCGACAGCAGAGAGCCTCGCCTAGAATTGCAATCCCGCCTCACGCGCCGCATCGGCCAGCGCTTTCACCCGCCCGTGGTAAATGTAGCCGCCGCGGTCAAACACAACCTTGCTCACACCTTTGGCTTTGGCCCGCTCCGCGATCGTCTTGCCCAGGGCCTTCGCCGCTGCCACGTTACCGCCGGTCTTCCGCTCTTCCTTCTTGCCCTCGGCCGAACTCGCCGAAACCAGCGTCGTGCCATGCAGATCGTCAATGACCTGCACATAAATGTGATTCAGCGAACGATAAACGTTCAGCCGCGGACGCTCCGCCGTACCCTGCATCTTCTTGCGGATGCGATCGTGAATGTGTCCGCGCTTCTGGTTCTTGGATTTCTTCGTAAACATAGAATCTGTCCTCTACCCGGCAGTAACGATTCCGCCTACTTCGCTCCGGTTTTACCCACCTTCTTCTTCAATCTCTCGCCCGCATACCGTACGCCCTTGTTCTTATACGGATCCGGTGGACGCAGCGACCGCATTTCCGCCGCCACCTGCCCCACCTGCTGCCGGTCAATTCCAGTAAGCGAAATCCTCGTCTGCTTCGGATCGACCGCCGCCTCAACCCCGGTAGGCAGCGGATACTCGATCGGATGCGAGTAACCCAGGTTAAACACCACCGTCCCTTTGCCCTTCATCTCGGCGCGGTAGCCGATGCCGACAATCTCCAGATCGCGCGTCCAGCCCTTGGTCACGCCCTCAACCGCGTTGTTCACCAACGCGCGCGCCAGCCCGTGCAGAGCAGCCTGCGAATCATTCTCGCGGATGGCGACAATGTTCCCATCCTTCTGCTCCACCTTGATGCCCGTGGGAAGAGCCGTGTCCAGCTTACCCTTCGGCCCCTGCACGAGCACCGTGTTGCCTTCAATCTTGACCGTCACCCCTTTGGGGATCGGGATCGGCTTTTTTCCAATTCGTGACATAATCTCTCTTTATTCGTAATTCGTAGAGACGCAGCTTGCTACGTCTTGCTCTACCCATCGCTCGAAATGCCTCCGGCGAAGACGTAGCAAGCTACGTCTCTACAACAGTTACCAGATCTCGCACAAAAGTTCCCCGCCCACGCCTTCCTTGCGCGCCTGCCGCCCAGTCATCACCCCGCGCGGAGTCGTGAGGATGTTGATGCCCATACCGCCGAGCACTCGCGGAATCTCGCTGCGCCGCACGTAGACGCGGCAGCCGGGGCGCGAAACCCGTTCCACCTTTGAAATCGCCGCTTCGTTGTGCGCGCCATACTTCAAATAAATCCGGATAACTTTGTGCCCTTCTTCTTCCGTGGCCTTGAAATTCGAGATGTAACCTTCTTCCTTCAGGATGCGGGCAATCTCCACCTTCAGCCTGGAAGCCGGAACGTCCACCTTCTGGTGTCGCGCCTGCAGCGCGTTACGCACCCTCGTCAACATGTCTGCGACCGGATCGGTCAACCTCATCGTCTGCTTCTCCTCTCGCCACCCGTTCGCTCCGCGCCCAGCGGAGAACCTGCAGCGGCTCGCTTACTTCTTAACGTCATTGTCATCCTGAGCGAGATGTTCTTTGTCCCGCCTTGTCATCCTGAGCGGCGTTCTTTGCCGCGAAGGATCTCCCGCACCACGGACCCGGAAGCCCATCTACCACGACGATTTCGACACTCCCGGAATCTCCCCCAGCAGCGCCAGTTGCCGGAAGCACATGCGGCACAACCCGAACTTCCGCAAATAAGCCCGCGGCCGTCCGCAGCGCTTGCAGCGGTTGTGCTTGCGCGTCGAAAACTTCGGTTTCTTTACGTTCGCTGGACGCTGAGTCTGCTCCGTGCCGTCCTTAACTCGCTTTGCCATTGTTGCCATGTTTATCTTTGACTCCTAGCTTCCCACTCCTGGCTTTCCAGCCTCTATCGAAACGTTGAAACCTTGAAACTTCGCTCTTACCCTCTAAATGGCATTCCCAGATGCTTCAACAGCGTTCTTGCCTGGCTGTCGTTCGCCGCCGTGGTCACAATCGTGACGTTCATGCCCTTCTGCTTGTCGACCTTCTCATAGGAAATCTCCGGAAAGATCAACTGGTCATGCAGCCCGATCGTGTAATTCCCCCGCCCGTCAAACGACTTCGTGGAAACCCCTTTGAAGTCGCGCACCCGCGGCAGAACAATATTCACCAGCCGGTCGAAAAACTCGTACATGCGGTCACCGCGCAGCGTCACCATGGTTCCAATCGCCTGACCTTCGCGCACCTTAAACGCTGCAATCGACTTCTTTGCCTTGGTGATGATCGGCTTCTGCCCCGTGATCTGCCCCAGTTCATTCACCGCGGGATCCATCACCTTCGAATTCTGCGTGGCCTCACCCATGCCCATGTTCACTACGATCTTGTTGAGCCGCGGCACCGCCATCGCATTGTTGAGTTCCAGCTCCTTCAGCAGAGCCGGAGCCACTTCCTTGTCAAACTTCGTGCGCAGCCGCGGCCGCTCTTTCGCGCTGTGCCGCGCCTGCTCCGGAGCCTTCTGCTCCTGCGCCGAATCCTTCGATGATTTCTTATCTTTAGCCATCGCGTCTCCCGATACCATTTAGCAATTTTGTAATCGGGTAATTTGGCAAGTGAAAACCCGGTCTGCTCTCATCGGCGGTTTCAAATTACAAATTACAAAATTACCCAATTGCCAAATTTACTTATCCAGCGTCGTTCCGCACTTCTTGCAAACCCGTACCTTCCGGTCGCCCCGCACTTCATGTCCGATGCGCACCGGCCCGCAGGTCGGACACACCAGTTGCACGTTCGACAGCGCAATCCGGCTCTCCTGCTCGGCAATGCCGCCCTTGATGTTGCGCTGTGGGTTCGGCCGCACGTGCTTCTTCACCATCATCACGTGCTCCACCAGAATCTTGGTGTCGTCGGGAAACACGCGCAACACGCGTCCTTCCTTGCCCTTGTCCCGCCCCGTAATCACCTTCACGGTATCGTTGCGGCGGATATCCACTCGCTTATGCACTGTGCTGACAGTTCTCATAAAATCAAAGTTTCAAGGTTTCAAGTCAAATCCACGAACTCAAGATTTCCACTGATTCAAGGCACCTTGGAACCTTGAAACTCTGAAACCTTGAAACCTGCCCTAAATCACTTCCGGCGCCAACGACACAATCTTCAAAAACTTTTTCTCGCGCAACTCCCGGGCCACAGGGCCGAATACGCGCGTCCCCACGGGCTCACCCGCATCGTTGATCAAAACCGCGGCATTCTGGTCAAAACGGATATACGTTCCGTCGCGCCGCCGATGCTCTTTACGCGTCCGCACGATCACCGCCTTCACCACTTTGCCCTTCTGCACCTGCCCGTCCGGAGCTGCTTCCTTCACCGCGGCGGTGATTATGTCGCCGAGGCCGGCATTCAACCCGGTCGAGCCGCCCAGCGGCAGAATCATCTGCAGCTTGCGGGCGCCGGAGTTGTCGGCCACCTCCAGCATGCTTCTCATCATCACAGCCATAGCGAATCTCCTCGATCTTGCCTGTCACCCTGAGTTTGTCATCCTGAGCGAGACGCTTTTTGTCTCGCGAAGGATCACAGGCTCCTCGGGCCCATCCCCTCGAAGGGTGTGCCCGACCGCTTCCTTACTTAGCGTCCTGCTCCAGCACGATCTCCGGCACCAGCGCCGTCTTGCGCACAATGTCTTTCAACTTCCAGCGCTTCAACTTCGACAACGGACGCGTCTCTTCCAGCCGCACCACATCGCCTACGTGCGCCTCATTCTTCTCATCGTGCGCGTAAAATTTCTTGTTGCGTGCCACCACGCGTCCGTAGAACGGATGCGCCTTCTTGCGCGTCACCTGCACCACGATGGTCTTGGCCATCTTGTTCGAGACCACTTCTCCCACCACTTCCTTCCGCCGGCCCTGCACCTGCGCGCTCGGCGGCGTTGCGGACTTCTTGGTTGCGGTTTCCGCCATCAGCGTTTCTCCGTTGCGGCCGAGCGCGTGCGCTCGCCCAGAATTGTCTTCACCCGCGCAATGTCCTTGCGTAGCCCGCGAATCTTCTTCAGGCTCTCGGTCTGCCCCATGTTCAACTGAAACTTCAGCTTGAACAGCTGGTCTGCGAGGTCCTGCCCCTGGTGCTGCAGCTCGGCGTCAGTCAAGTTACGTATCTTGTCGGATTTCATAAAATCAATTCCCAGTTTCTGGCTTCTAGTGCGCCGTCTCCCGCTTAACCAAAGTCGTCCGCAGCGGCAGCTTGTGCGACGCCAGCCGCATAGCCTCGGTCGCATCCACGATCGTGACCCCTTCCATCTCGAACAGAATCTTTCCCGGACGCACCACCGCGACCCAGTGATCCGGCGCTCCCTTGCCCTTACCCATACGGGTCTCGGCCGGCTTCTTGGTCACCGGCTTGTCGGGAAACACCCGGATCCAGATCTTCCCGCCGCGCTTCACAAAACGTGTCATGGCCACGCGGCTGGCTTCAATCTGCCGGTCCGTGATCCACCCAGGCTCAAGCACCTTCAGCCCGAAGTCGCCAAACGCCAGCGTGCTGCCGCGCCAGGCCTTCCCAGTCATGCGTCCGCGCTGCTGCTTGCGGTACTTAACTTTCTTTGGCATCAACATAAGTCAGTTCTCTTCTTGTCATCCTGAGCGGCCCTCTTTGCCGCGAAGGATCTCGGACTCCACGGAACACGCCAGCGATCGCAGCTTCCCTAAAACGCTCCCACGCCAGTCTGCTGCTCCCGTTTCTTAGCCGGAAGAATCTCGCCCTTGTACACCCAAACCTTCACGCCGATCACGCCGTAAGTAGTCCTCGCTTCCGAAAAGCCGTACTCAATATCCGCCCGAAGCGTGTGCAGCGGCAAACGTCCCTGCAAATACCACTCGGAGCGCGCGATTTCATTTCCATTCAACCGCCCGCTCACTCGCACCTTGATCCCCTTGCAGCCAAATCGCAGTGCCGAATCCACCGCCTTGCGCATGGCGCGCCGGAAGCCAACGCGCTTTTCCAATTGCAAAGCAATCGCCTCCGAAACCAACTGCGCATCAAGTTCAGGCTTGTGCACTTCCTGGATGTCGACAAACACCTCGCGCGACGTGCGCTTCTGCAAATCGACCTTCAGCTTGTCGATCTCCGCGCCCTTGCGCCCGATAATAATTCCCGGCCGCGCCGTCTTGATGATGATCCGCAGCTTGTTGCCCGGCCGCTCAATCTCAATCGAGCTCACGCCCGCCGATTTTAGCTTGTCCTTCAGCTCGGCCTTCAGCTTGATGTCTTCAAACAGCAGCTTGTCGTAGTCCCGCTCCACAAACCAGCGCGACTTCCACGGCTTCGTATAACCAAGCCGAAAACCATAAGGATGGACTTTTTGTCCCATTGCTTCTCCTAATCACTCCCTGAACCCTAATCAAACTCTTGTCATTCCGAACTCGCGCAAAGCGCGGGTGAGGAACCCGCTCCCCCGCTACTTCGCGGCCGCCTTGCTCTTCTTCGAAGCCCCCGCGGATTTTTTCGCAGCCGGCGCCCGTCGCTTAGCCGGAGCTGCCGTGCTCGGCGATCCACCCGCAACCCGAGCAGCCCTGTGCCCGCGCTCAGCCAGCACCAGCGTGATATGCGAAATCCTCCGCTGATACCGGTAAGCCCGTCCCTGCGGCGCCGGACGAATCCGCTTCATGCGCGGACCGTCGTTCGCAATCGCGCTCTTCACGTACAAATTGTCAATCTCAACATCAAGATTTTTCTCAGCGCTCAGAAAGTTCGCATTGTCGAGCGCCGACTGCAACAGCTTGCCCACATGCGCCGCTACCCGCTTCTTGGTAAACAACAGCGTGTTGCGCGCTTCTTCCACCTTGCGCCCTTTGATCAACTCCAACACCAGGCGCGCCTTCTGCGGCGACACTCGCAAGTAACGCATTTCCGCTCGGAATTCCATCGTCTCCCCTTATGCCTTCGGCGCCGGCGCCGCTGCCGGGGCCGACGGAGTAATCGCTCCCGGACCTCCCGGAATGCCCGCCGGCTTCGCCGCTACTTCCGTAGCCGCCCGCATCGAGTGACCCTTGAAGTTGCGCGTGAAGCTGAACTCGCCCAGCTTGTGTCCCACCATATTCTCGGTGACGTACACCGGAATAAATTTCTTGCCGTTGTGCACCGCAATGGTGTGCCCCACCATCTCCGGAACCACGGTCGACCGCCGCGACCAGGTGCGCAACACTTTCTTCTCATTGCGGGAGTTCATGCCCTCCACCCGCGACATCAGGAAGCCATCCACAAACGCGCCCTTCTTGGTTGAACGTGCCATAAAACATTTAACCTCAAACTAATCTTTGTCATTCCGTAGGTCGCAAAGCGACCAGAGGAATCTGTTGCCGCCGGCAGCGCTACTTAGTCCGCCGGTTCACAATGAACTTATCCGTCCGCTTGTTATTCCTCGTCTTATATCCGCGCGTAGGCTGTCCCCAGGGCGTAACCGGATGCCGTCCGCCCGAAGTCTTGCCCTCACCACCACCATGCGGATGATCCACCGGATTCATCGAAACGCCACGGTTCACCGGCTTCCAGCCCATCCAGCGCATCCGTCCCGCCTTGCCGATGGTGATGTTCTCGTGATCCAGATTCCCCACCTGCCCGATGGTAGCCATGCAATCCTGCGAAATCTTCCGCGTTTCGCCCGAAGGCAGCTTCACCAGGGCGTAATCGGATTCCTTTGCAATCAGCTGCGCCGCTCCACCCGCCGAGCGCACCATCTGCGCCCCTTTACCCGGCTTCAATTCGAGATTATGGATCGAAGTACCGGGCGGAATATTCCGCAGCGGCAAAGCATTGCCCACAAGAATATCGGCCTCAGGCCCACTCACAACTTTTTGCCCCACCTTCATTCCTTCGGGCACTAGAATGTAACGCTTCTCGCCATCGGCATAAGCCAGCAGCGCGATCCGCGCCGACCGGTTCGGATCGTATTCGATCGTAGTCACGGTCGCCGGAATACCGGCCTTCTCCCGCTTGAAGTCAATAATGCGCAGCTTCTGCTTGTGTCCGCCGCCCCGGTGCCAGCTGGTAATGTCGCCCGAATTACGCCGTCCGCCGGTGCGCTGCTTCTTCTCCACCAGCGGCTTATGCGGATGCTGCGTCGTAATATCGTCATTGACGATGGTCGTCCGATACCGCAGCGTCTGCGTAGTAGGTCGATAAGTCTTGATTGCCATAATCAGCTCTTAATCTAGTTGTCATTCCGAACCCGCGGTTTTTGCCGGGTGAGGAATCTGCTTCTTTGCTGCCACTACAAATTCTGCGCGTACTCCGGCATCTTCTCCCCGGCCCGCAACCGCACATAAGCCTTCTTCCAATCCGGACGGTATCCGGCAAACTTTCCCCGCCGCCGCTCTTTTCCCGGATAGGTCGCAGTCCGCACGGAAAATACTTTCACCTTGAAAATCGTCTGCACTGCTTGCTTGATCTCCGTCTTCGTAGCCTTGGGTGCAACCTGAAACACCAGCGTGTTCTGGTTTTCCTTGATCGCCAGCCCTTTTTCCGTAATCACCGGACGCCGAATAATCTGGTATGCGGATTTCATCAGGCCACCTCCGCCGCTTTTTCATGCCGCGTACGTTTCCGCGGAGCCGCCGACGCCTTCTTCGCGCCCTCTTCTTTCGCCGCTTTGCGCTGCCGCTTGGGCAAACTGTCCTTCAACGTAAGCTGCAGCTTCTCGAGCGCCGGCTGCGAGAAAATCGCGCGATCATACTTCAGCAGGTGATACGGATGAACCTCATTCCCCGCAATCAACTCCAGCCCGTGGATATTGCGAGAGCTCAGCTCCAGATTGCGGTTCCCGGCGTTCGGCGCTTCCACAATCAGCACCGTCTTTTCAACCTTGAGTGCATCGAGCGCCGCGCGAAACGCTTTCGTTTTCGCGTCCTTCAGCTCGAACGAATTCACCACGGTTAGCTTGCCGTCGGCAAACTTCGCCGCCAGCGCGGAACGCAGCGCCCCCAAGAGCTTCTTACGCGGGAACGCATAGTCATAAGACCGCGGCGTCGGACCATGCACGGTAGCTCCGTGCCTCCACAGCGGCGATCGGATCGAGCCGATGCGTGCCCGACCCGTGCCCTTCTGTTTCCACAGCTTCTTGCCCGAACCGGAAACCTGCCAGCGAGCCTTGGTCGCGTGCGTGCCCCGGTGCTGCCCGGCGCGGTAATGCTTCACCGCCTCCCAAAGCAGATCTTCATTCACCGCGCCGAAAATCTCATCGGCAAGGTCAAAGGTCCCGACCTTCTTACCGCCCAAATCGTAAATATCTATAGTCGCCATATTGCTTCTCGGTACTAGGTACTGATTCACTACGCCTTCTTAGCCGCCCTCTTAGCCGCCTTCAACGGATCAACCGTAGCTGAACCCGCAAATCCACGCCGCTCTCTCGGTGGCTTCTTCGCCTTCATAATTACGAGATATCCACCCTGCGGCCCCGGCACGCTGCCCTCGACCACCAAAAGATTCTCGTCTTTATCCACGCCCAGCACGCGCAAATTGCGCTGCGTCACCCGAGCATGTCCCATATGTCCCGACATGCGCATTCCCTTGAACACGCGCGAAGGAAATGCCGACGACCCAATCGATCCCGTAATCTGAAACATCGATCCATGCGACTTCGGACCGCCACCAAAATGATGTCGCTTCACCACACCCTGAAAGCCCTTGCCTTTACTCACTCCCACGATGTCGACAAACTTCTCGCCTTCGAAAATCTCAACCAGCACCCGGTCGCCAATCTTCACCGTAACGTCGCTGTCAGCGGCGCCATCGGTTTCCAGCGGAACTTCCCGCATAAACTTCACCGGAGGAAGATTATTCTTTGCCAGATGTCCCCGGGCCGGCTTGGTCAATCGGGACTCTTTCACAAACTCAACCAGGCCAATCTGCGCCGCCTCGTAGCCGTCCCGCGTAGCCGACTTGTGTTGCGTAATCACGCAAGGACCAGCCTGCAGCACCGTGACCGGGCGCACATCGCCCTTCGAGTCAAACAGCTGCGTCATGCCGACCTTCTTGCCCAGAATCCCGGTAACTCGAGTTGCCATATTGTCTTCTCTCTTAACCCAGCTTGGCTTACGCCAGCGGCTGAGGCTCCTCAGCAATAAGCTGAGAGCTGAAGGCTGACAGCTTATTTATGCTCTTTGCCGAATGCCTTAATCTCCACATCCACGCCAGCCGGCAAATCAAGTTTCATCAAAGCATCCACCGTCTGCTGCGTCGGCTCAAGAATATCGAGCAGCCGCTTGTGCGTGCGGATCTCAAACTGCTCCCGCGACTTCTTATCCACGTGCGGCGACCGCAGCACGCAGTACTTGTTCTTCATCGTGGGCAAAGGAATCGGCCCCGCAATCTGTGCCCCAGTACGCCGCGCGGTTTCCACAATCTCGCCCGTCGACTGATCCAGGATGCGGTAGTCGTAAGCCTTTAACCGGATGCGAATTCTTTCTTTTCCAATCACGTTTCACTCTCTCTAACCCCTCCCGGCATCTCCGGAAGGAAAGAACCAGCGGCAGGCCGCAAGCCGCATCATTTAAGTTGTCATCCTGAGCGAGACGCTTTTTGTCTCGCGAAGGACCCGGGCACGCCGCGCGATCATTCTCGCGTTCTTTGCGAGAATGCAAACTCGCGCGCTCGGCGCGCTTCCCTACTGCACAATCTCCGCAATCGTCCCTGCGCCAACCGTGTGTCCGCCTTCGCGAATGGCAAACCGCAACCCCTTCTCCATCGCCACCGGCGTGATCAACTCGATCACCAGTGAAACGTTGTCCCCCGGCATCACCATCTCGGTGCCCGCCGGAAGCTCTGCCACGCCTGTGACGTCGGTCGTCCGCAAATAAAACTGCGGACGATATCCCTTGAAGAACGGTGTATGCCGCCCACCTTCTTCCTTCGTCAGGATGTACACCTCAGCCTTGAATTTCGTATGCGGAGTAATCGAGCCCGGCTTGGCCAGCACCATGCCGCGCTCCACATCTTCTTTCGCGATGCCGCGCAGCAACAGGCCAGCGTTGTCGCCCGCCATGCCTTCGTCCAACTGCTTCTTGAACATTTCGACGCCGGTCACAACGGTCTTCCGCGTGTCGCGGAAGCCGACAATCTCCACTTCCTCGCCGACCTTCACCTTGCCGCGCTCGATACGCCCGGTCACCACCGTGCCCCGTCCCTGAATCGAGAAAATATCTTCAATCGGCATCAGGAACGGTTTGTCCAACTCGCGCGCCGGCTGCGGAATGCTCTTGTCCACCGCCTCCATCAACGCGTCAATCTGTTTCTCCCACTTCTCTTCGCCGTTCAACGCGCCCAGCGCCGAAACCCGCACCACCGGCACATCGTCGCCCGGAAACTTGTAGCTCTTCAGCAACTCGCGCACTTCCAGTTCGACCAACTCCAGCAGCTCCGGGTCGTCCACCGCATCGACCTTATTTAGCGCCACCACCAGATATGGCACACCCACCTGCCGCGCCAGCAGTACATGCTCGCGCGTCTGCGGCATCGGGCCATCCGTCGCCGCCACCACCAGAATGCCGCCATCCATCTGCGCCGCACCCGTAATCATGTTCTTGATGTAATCCGCGTGGCCGGGGCAATCGACGTGCGCGTAATGCCGGTTCGGCGTTTCATACTCCACGTGCGCCGTCGCGATCGTGATCCCGCGCGCCTTCTCTTCCGGAGCGTTATCGATCGAATCAAACGACCGGAACGTGTTCTTCGGATTGTGCTTCGACAACACCTTGGTGATCGCCGCCGTCAACGTAGTCTTGCCATGATCAATGTGACCAATCGTCCCTACATTGCAGTGCGGCTTATTACGATCAAATTTCTCTTTCGCCATATTCTTTCCTCAACCTTCAGCTTGTCATCTTGAGGCGCCGTTCTTTGGCGCCGAAGGATTTCTAATCTTCACATAGCCACGCAGGGTCACTACTTCGTAGTCCCCTGCACCTTCGCGATGATTTCCTCCGCCACCGACCGCGGAGCCTCCTCATAGCGCGCAAAATGCATCGAGTACTCAGCCCGCCCCTGCGTCGACGACCGCATGTGCGTCGCATAGCCAAACATCTCAGCCAAAGGCACAATCGCCTTGATCACCTGCGACCCCGCTCGATGCTCCATGCCTTCAATCCGTCCACGCCGCGAACTAAGGTCGCCCATGATCACACCGGCGTAGTCTTCTGGAGTCACGACTTCAACCGCCATCACCGGCTCCAGCAGAACCGGCGAGGCCTTCCGCGCAGCTTCCTTGAACGCCATCGAACCGGCAATCTTGAACGCCATTTCGTTCGAATCGACATCGTGGTAGCTGCCGTCATAAAGCGTAGCTTTCACATCGACCATGGGATAGCCCGCCAGAATCCCACCCTCGAGCGCTTCCTGAATTCCCTGATCGATCGGCTTGATGAATTCCTTCGGCACCGAACCGCCCACGATATCATTGACGAATTCGTAGCCCGTCCCGGCAGGTTGCGGATCTAGCTTGATCTTGGCGTGCCCATACTGCCCGCGTCCGCCGGTCTGCCGAATGTATTTGCCTTCCGCCTCGGAGTGTTTGCGAATAGTCTCGCGATAAGCCACCTGCGGCTTGCCGACGTTCGCCTCAACTTTGTACTCGCGCATCATGCGGTCGACAATGATTTCCAGATGCAACTCGCCCATACCGCTGATGATGGTTTGTCCGCTGTCGGGATCGGTGTGAACTTTAAAGGTAGGATCTTCCTGTGCCAGCCGTCCCAGCGCCATCCCCATTTTTTCCTGGTCAGCTTTCGTCTTCGGCTCAACCGCAACTGAAATCACGGGAACCGCAAACGTAATATTCTCGAGCGCAATGGGATGATCTTCATTGCAAATCGTGTCGCCCGTGCTGACCCCCTTTAGTCCAACCGCCGCGCAAATGTCACCCGCCAGAATCTCGCTAATCTCTTCGCGTTTGTTGGCGTGCATCTTCAGCAGCCGTCCAATGCGCTCACTCCGCCGCCGACCCGTGTTCAGCACGGAGTCCCCAGTCTTAAGCTGCCCGGAATAAACCCGGATAAACGTCAACTGGCCGACAAACGGATCAGCCATAATCTTGAACGCCAGAGCCGAAAACGGTTCCTTGTCGTCGGCTTTGCGGACAATCGGCTCGCCATTCTCAGGATTCAAGCCCTTCGTATCCGGCAAATCCAGCGGCGAAGGCAAATAATCAACCACCGCATCGAGCAGCGGCTGCACACCCTTATTCTTGAACGCCGTCCCCACCACCACCGGAAACACCTTCAAAGCAATCGTCGACTTGCGCAGCGACGCACGCAATTCATCCGCGGTAATCTCTTCACCTTCCAGAAATTTGTGCAGGATTTCATCGTCGTTCTCGGCAATGCTCTCAACCAGCTGCGCGTGGAATGCTTCGGCTTTCTTCTTCAACTCGGCGGGGATTTCTTCGGTGAGGTATTCGGCCCCCATCGTGTCGTCCTGCCACACAATGGCCTTCATGTTGATCAGATCAATGACGCCCTTAAATTTATCTTCTTGCCCGATTGGAATCTGAATCGCAACCGGTTTCGCGCTAAGCCGCTTTCGGATCGTATCGACTGCATGCTCGAAATCCGCGCCCATCTTGTCAATCTTATTAATGAAGCAAATCCGCGGCACACCGTACTTGTCAGCCTGGCGCCAGACTTTTTCCGACTGCGGCTGCACCCCGTGCACTGCGTCAAACACAGCGACCGCGCCATCGAGCACGCGCAGTGACCGCTCTACTTCCGCCGTGAAATCCACGTGACCTGGCGTATCAATAATATTGATGCGAATATCGCGCCAGGTGCAGGTCGTCGCCGCGGACGTAATCGTAATCCCGCGCTCCTGCTCCTGCTCCATCCAGTCCATGGTCGCAGTGCCTTCGTGCACCTCTCCGATACGGTGCGTCTTCCCCGTATAAAACAGGATGCGCTCCGTCGTAGTGGTCTTTCCGGCATCAATGTGCGCCATGATGCCGATATTCCTGCAGCGTTCTAATGGGACCGTTCTAGGCACGACTCTCTAACTCTTTCTGGGCTCCGACTTCAATTTAGTAATTTTGTAATCGGGTAATTTGGTAATTTAAGAATCAAAATCACACCGGGTTTCAAATTACAAAATTACCCGATACCAAATTACAAATTTCCCTACCACCGGTAATGCGCGAAAGCCTTATTAGCCTCCGCCATCCGGTGCACATCTTCCTTCTTCTTGATGGCCGCGCCTTTTCCATTCGCCGCGTCCAGCAACTCATTGCTAAGCTTGTCAACCATCCCGCGCTCCGCGCGTCCGCGCGCATAAGTCAGCAGCCACCGGATCGCCAGCGAAGTCCGCCGGTCAGCATTCACTTCCACCGGCACCTGGTAGTTAGCGCCGCCCACGCGTCGCGTCTTTACTTCAAGCAGCGGCTTCGCATTTTCGACCGCTTTCGTGAACAGTTTCAAAGCTTCGTCGCCGCCTTTTTCCTG
>DATHMS010000002.1:0-27283 GCA_035486795.1 Candidatus Sulfotelmatobacter sp.
TCCTGAAAAATCACAGTCCCGCCCAGCAGCGGAGGCAAGAACATCCCAAGGAATTGCCCAAAGACATGACTAAGCGGCAGCAGATTCAAAAACCGCACCGGATGCACCCAGCGCTCATACTTCAAATACGCCTGCATCTCCCGCTCCAGCGGAGCAATGTTAGCCAGCACATTCCCATGCGTGATGACCACACCTTTGGGTTCAGCGGTAGTTCCAGAAGTAAACACAATCTGCAGGATGTCATCGCGCCCAATTGCGGCCTCCGACCGTAGCGCCGGCGTCGCGCCGGCCAACAGCGATAACTCTTCCAGAATCACGTAAGATTCTGCGCCCGCATGCGTCGCATGCTCCCGCGAACAAACCCAGAGCTTAGCCTCAACCTGCCTCGCAACCCGTTCAGCAAACTCCGCGGAAGCCCCATCATCCATGGGAACAACAACAGCACCTCTGAGTGCGCACCCGAAGAATGCCGCAACCCACTCGGCGCAGTTCTCACCCCACAGCATCACCCGGTCGCCTTTGCCGATTCCGCGCGCCTCCAAATCGCGGGCGAACAACAACGCCATTTCCAAAACTTGCCCGTAACTAAACCGCTCCATGCGATACCCACACCGCTGCCCGTAAGCGCGCTCATCGAGGTGCGCCCGAAAGTTCGTCAGAAAAAACTCTGCTAAAGATTCAGCCATGGATTGAACGTAGAGGTGCTCTAGGCAAGTTTAGTATCAGAAGAGGGCGACCGCACGTCCGACGGATCGGATCCTTGAGAAGCTGTCGCAGGAAGCCGACAGTTTAATTTGAATTGGCGATGAAATTGGGGCACAATTCACAGCAGTGTATGCGAGACGGAATTCCACCAGACCAGAAGCCTTACGTGATCGCCGAGGCTGGCGGTATGGTCGATGAAACGCGCGTGAGTCTCGCGATATACGGAGACGACTTAGACCCTGAAGCTGTTTCAGGCATTCTTGGATGCGCCCCTACCCGCTGCCATCGCAAAGGAGACCGCCATCGTCAAGATTCGCCGCCGTTTTCGATGGGCGCTTGGATACTTACCGTCGAAGGCAAAGCTCCCCACGGTCCTAGTGAGCTGATTGATAAGCTGCTCGAGCGGTTTCCGTCGGACCCGGCGTTCTGGCAACCTCTGATCGAGCAGTATCGAGTGTCCGTGCGCGTCGGCATTCATACCGCCGGTTGGAATCGCGGATTCGATATTACTGCTGCCGCCGTCGCAGCCCTCGCTCGCACCGGCTCCGAACTCGGATTTGATTTGTACTTCTACGGCGATGAAGAGGGTTCGGTTCAGTAGTGCTGCGAAACCTCACTCCCGTCCCACTCCCAGCGCATCCGCCACTCGATTAATCTAATCGAACCAGGGAGCGATCGTCCCCTCACGGTCTGATTTCGATCGGAGTACCAACGCGGACCAGTTTCCAGATTTCATCCATCTCTGCGTTCGTGACCGCGATGCATCCGTCCGTCCAGTCGTGCAGAGTATGCTCCCTCCCCACCCACGCATACTCCTTCGGAAGCCCGTGCAGCATAATATCCCCGCCCGCGCTGACGCCTAATTTCTTGGCGGCTGCGAGGTCTTTCGGGTTTGGATACGAGATGTGAAAGGCCTTGTAGAAGTGGCTGTTGGGGTTTCGCGAATCAAGTGTGTAGATCCCTTCAGGGGTCCGATGGTCACCCTGGCGACCTTTCGGTCCCACAGGCTCGCTACCCAAAGCGATCTTGTACGACCGGAGTTCTTTTCCTTGTGACAGAAGCACCAATTTTCGTTCTCGCTTGTAAACGACAACGCGGTCCACGTTTGCACTGGATCCCCGTCCAAACAGGAGAGGCAAGGACGTGAAGAGGAGGATGCCCGCTAGAGTGCACCGCGCCAGAGAGTAGTCGATTCGTGATCTCACTCCCTACCCACCCCCAACGCATCCGCCACCCGATTAATGTAGTTAAACCAGGAAGCAATCAAAGTAATCTGCAATATCCCGCGATCGTCAAACCCAGCCGCCCGCAGCGCCTCGATGTCACCCTTCGAACACTTGGTAGCATCCTTGGTCAGCTTGACCACATAATCCACCATCACCCGCTCCTGCGGCGTAATGGGCGCGGTCGTGTAATCCTTCTCCAGCGCCTCCACCAGCTCTTTATCGAGTGTCACCCTACGCAGAAACTCTGCGTGTGACTCGATTCAATACTTGCACCGGTTGGTCACTGAGACCATGGTCGCGATCATTTCGTGCTGCCGCCGGCTTAGCGGCAACTCCGGCGACATCATCGCCGCGAACGCGCCAAACGAATGATAAAGCGCCTCCGGAATCAGCGTGTGCGACCCCACAATCGACGACCCCCCCGACTCATCCGGATGCACCGGGTCGCCGTACTCCTTGGGATACAACTCCCGCTGCCCCTCGATCGCCCGCCGTAGCTTCTCATCGGCCTCCGCCATCGGCACAGTTCGAATCCAAGTCATAATCGTGATCACCCTTCGTCCAGCATGTCCAACGTTTTGAAACGGCGCGGCTTCCCGCGCCGCAAAGACCACTAAACCAACAGCAGCTTCAGGCGCTTAAGGGCTCGCGCCTCGGAAGAGTAACTCTTTGCCGAACCCCGCCACATACCACCTTTGTACTAGATTCCCCTTGTCCTTACTTAATGAGGTGAACCTGGCGAATCCGCCGGGGTCTATTGTTGATTCCCTTGGTAACCCGTTCGTACACTCCCTTTTGGTAACCCTTGGTAACCATGCGGTTCCACCCGTCCAGCCGTACAATTGCCCTTGTCCGACCGGCCACCTCCAAAGTAGGAGTTTGGCCGCGTGACTTCTCCCAGGGTGACGCATCCCAGGAGTCGTCGTTCAGTTTCAGTGTAGAAGTTTCTAGGATAAGAACCAGAGGCTGGAGTTCGTACTCATATGGCGTTCGGTTTCGGTTTCAACAAACAGAAGGTTCTCAGCGCTGCGGAGAAGTATGTCCAGCAGGGCAAGATGCAGAACGCCATCGCTGAGTATGAAAAGGTCCTCAAGGCAGATCCCAAGGACCTCACCGTTACCAACACCGTCGGTGACCTTTACTCGCGCCTCGGAGAAGCCGATAAAGCCACCAATTGCTTCAAAGCAGTAGGCGATGCCTATGCCAACCAGGGTTTCACGGTCAAGGCTATCGCCATGTATAAGAAGATCAGCAAGCTCCAGCCGTCGCTCGAGAGCGTGCTGAAGCTGGCCGAACTCTACACCCAGCAGGGACTCTTCAACGATGCCCGCGCCCAGTATCTGCAGGTCGCGGAAGAATTCCTGAAATCTGGCGAACTGGAAAACGCCGTCCGCATCTTCCAGAAAATCCTGGAGATGGATCCAGAAAACACCACCATGCGCGTCCGCCTGGCGGAAGTCTACGTCCGCCTGGGCAAGAAAAATGAAGCCTGGCAGATTTTCTCCGCCGCCGCCGAAACCCTGCGTGCCAAGGGTTCGCTGCCCGCCGCCGAAGAAGTTCTGCAGCGCATGCTCACCCTCGACCCCGGCAACGGATACGCACTGCTCATGCAGGGCCGCAATCTGCTCGAAGCCGGCGACGCCGAAGCCGCCATCGATTCGTTGCAGAAAGTCTCCGATCTCGATTCCAATCCGGATGGCCTACGCGATCTCCTCAAGGCGTACCTGAAGACCGGCCGCCTCTCCGACGCCGGCACTCTGGCCAGCAAGCTCCTGACGGTCCACAACGACCTGACTTCCATCTCCACTTTCGCCGATGCCCTCATGCAAGCGGGCCAGTACGAGAACGCGCTCCAGGTTTATGACCAGCACGCTGAGCGCTTGCTCGCCGAGGATTCCGACAAGGTTCTAAAAAACCTGCATTCCGTCATCGGGCATGTGCGGGACAATCCCGCTTCACTCGAAAAGCTTCTCGATCTCTTCCACAAAGCCGGAGACACCAGTCACACCACCGAAGTCATCGAGTTGCTGGCTCACGCCTCGGTTCAGTCCGGTGACCTGCCCCGCGCTCGCGATCTCTATCAGAAGCTCGCCACCATGGAGCCTGGCAATCCCCTGCACATGAGCAATTACCAGCAGGTGGCCGGCCAGCTCGGCGGAGATTCCGACATCACTCTCATTTCCGCGGAAGAAGCCACGGTCATCGTCGACGAACTGGAAGCCACTGCTCCCTCCATTCATCAGCACTATTCCGATGCCGTCGCCCTCGCGGTTCGTTCCGCGCTCACCGACGCCGAACTTTTTATTTCCTACAATATGCCCGCCAAGGCTCTGGGGCCGCTCCTTGCAGCCCTGCCTCAGGCACCCACCGATCTGCGACTGAACCAGCGTCTGGCCGCTCTGCACACCCGCGCCCAGCGTTTCGCTGAAGCTGGGGTCTGCTGTCGTACTTTGCAGGAGATTTACTCCGAAGCCGGATATCCGGACGAGGCGACGCGTTACGGCGAACTCGCCGATCGCTACCAGGAGCGCTCCGGAGGTCCCGCGCTTACCGACTCCGTCGTCGAGGACTCCGTTTCCATAGAAGCTCCAGAAGAAATTTCCGTGGCGGCTGTAGCCTCGGCTCCCTGGCCCGCGCCTCCGCCTCAGCCCACAGATGATGGCGAATTCGCCGTCATCACCGATCCAGACAGCGATCAAGTCGAAATCCAGGAAGAAGTACAAGAGGAAGTACCACAAGAACTACCACAAGCAGAAGACCAGGCCGCACCCGTCGCGGAATCTCACGCCGCTCCCGCGGAAATCGATCTGTCCTCCGAGTGGGACGATTCGTTGACCGTCGAAGCCGACACGCAGTCCGCCGAAGCCGCGGAACTCGAGATCACCGATGCGGACAGCGCGAATGAAGTACCCGTCGGCGATGTCGATGAGGGAAAAGCTACAGAATCCGTCGAAGAAATCCGTTTCTACCTCGAGCATGGCATGCCCGAGCAAGCCACTGCGGCTTTCGAAAAACTTCAAACCGTCACCAAGGACGAGGCGATCTTGTCGGCCATGGAAGCTGAGATCCAGGCCGCCTCGCATGCCGCCCCAGCAGCAGAAGAAGCAGAAGAAGTAGAAGAAGAGCAACCTGCCGTCGAAGCCGTCTCTGAAGTCGCCATCGACGAGCCTGCCGCCGAAATCACCATCGATGAAGCTCCAGCCGCTGCCGAGCCTCCGGTGGTTGTCAAACAAACTTCTCCCGCACCGCCGGTCCCGGTGGCGAAGCCTGCCGCTCCACCTGCGCGGCGCGCCAAGCCTGTCGCGGCTGAGCCTCCCGCCGCACCCCCTCCGGCTGCTCTTCAGGAATTCGTCTCCGATCTTGAATCTTCTCTGGGCGAAGATTTTCTACCCGGAACCATCTCGCATGAAGCCGAGCCGATGGTCGAGCATGCCTCGACCGAACCCGAAACCGCCAAACCCGAGCTTGAGCCCATCGGAAACGCCGCACCCACTACCTTCGGCGTGCCCCAGGCTGAGCCTATGGGCGAGTTCGTAGCCGACCTTGAAGCTTCCCTGGGTGATGACTTCCTGAAGGGCGCTCCAGTTCCTGAACCTCAGCTCGCGACGCAGTCCCATCCCGCACCCCAGATTGAGACTCCGGTCGTCTCCACTTCCGCGCCGCATCGGCCCGTGCCCACGACCGCTCCGCAAGCTCCCATCGCCGCCAGCGCTGCGGCTGCCGCGGCAGCCTCTGGCACTTCCTCTGGCACTTCGGTCTCGTCGCCGCATCCGCCGGCTGCGGTTCCACAGAAATCTGCTCCCGTTGTCGCGCCACAAATTTCTCCCGGCATTCCCACGACACCTCCTGCGCCCAAGTCTTCTCCCTTTGGCGAGGATGCCGGCGTCGATCTCGCCGAAATGTTCGGCGAGCTCAAACACGATCTCGAAGTCGGCGCTTCTACCACCGAAGAGGATCCCGAAACCCACTACAACCTCGGCATCGCCTTCCGCGAAATGGGCTTGCTCGATGAAGCTATCGGTGAATTGCAGAAGACCTGCCAGGCCGTCGAGCGCGGCCATGCCTTCCCGCAGGTCATGCAGACCTATACCTGGCTGGCGCAATGCTTCCTCGACAAGGGCTTGCCCGAGGCCGCCATTCGCTGGTACCAGAAGGCCCTTAGCGCTCCCGGCATCGACGAAGAAACCCGCACCGCCCTGCACTATGAAATCGCCGCCGCCTTCGAGACCGCTGGCGACAAGTCCTCCGCACTCAAACATTTCATGGAAGTTTACGGCCGCAACATCGATTATCGCGACGTCGCCGAGCGCATCAAGCCCCTGAAGTCGTAGAATACCCTGATGGGTTTTGTCCCTGATTGTCATCCCGACCGTGACCGAAGCGATGGGGAGCGAGCCCGCTTCTCACCTGCACCCTCGCCGTCGGGTACAAGCACGTGCGCGCTTCCACCGCAGCGGAGCGCCCAGTGACCACTGACCCCAAGCTCCCTGTCGAAAACCGCACGGCTGCGCCTTCCGCCCAGCCCGCGCCGATCCAGACCAGCACCACGCTCCTCGACCCGCCGCCACCTCCGGATCCTGCACCACAGCCTCACAGTGGCTTGCAACTCTGGCTGCACCGAACCTCCGTCTTCCTTTTCGTATTGATTAGCGCCATCGCCGGCGTCCTGCTTGTGATCCTGCCCTGGACCCCTGAGTGGACTGACAATTATCTTCTGCTCTCATTTCCCTGGCTCCGTACCTTCGTTTCGACCGGCTTCTTTCGCGGCCTGTGCAGCGGCTTGGGATTACTCGATATCTGGATCGGCTTCTGGGAGGCCCTCCACTACAACGAACACCAGTAGTTCCGAAACTATTGCGGGCGGCCAGTGCCAAAGCCAGCCTGACTTAAGAACGTGAGTCTTTCGATGACCAATAAGCTCAATCCCGCGCCTCTGGCCTACCAGAACGAGCCTTTTCTCAACAGTCCCGACGGACGCATCCTCCGCATTCTCGCCGAGTATCAGGAACCTCTGTCCCGCTTTCGCCGCGAGCAGATTCAGGACACGGTCGTCTTCTTCGGTTCGGCCCGCTTTCAGGGAGCCGACGCCGCCCGCCAGAACCTGACGACGATAGAGAAAAACGCGAAAGCGCCGGCCGCCCAGCAGGAAAAAGATCTAAAGCGCGCCCTCGCCGCCGTCGAGATGGCTCGTTACTACGAAGACGCCCGCCGTCTGGCTTTCCTTCTCACCGAGTGGTCCATCCAGATTCCCGCCCGCCGTCGCCGCTTCGTCGTCACCACCGGGGGTGGTCCCGGCATCATGGAAGCCGCCAACCTCGGCGCCCACGAGGCCGGAGGCAAGAGCATCGGTCTCAACATCAATCTGCCGTTCGAGCAGTATCCCAATCCCTACATCACGCCATCACTCAACTTCGAGTTTCATTATTTCTTCATGCGCAAGTTCTGGTTTGCCTACCTCGCCAAAGCGCTGGTGATTTTCCCCGGAGGATTCGGCACCATCGACGAACTCTTCGAAATCCTCACCCTCGCCCAGACCGACAAACTGGCCAAGAAGATCCTCGTCGTCATCTACGGAAGCGAATACTGGCACCGCATCATGAACTTCCAGGCCTTCGTCGACGCCGGCACCGTCTCCCCCGAAGACTTAAAACTTTTCAAATTCGTCGACACCCCCCAGGACGCCTTCGCATTCCTCCGCGACGGCCTGACCGAGTACCACCTGGGCGGCCAGCCCAAGAAAGAAAAAGAACAAGAAGTCCTACCCGAAATAGCCAAAACCAGACCGTAAATCAATCTTGTCATCCTGAGCGGAACAAGAGCCTGCGCGTTTAGCGCAAGCTCTTGTGTAGTCGAAGGACCCCGTGCCCGCCCGCACCAGCATTGGCTCCGCATGGCACTTCTATCACCGCACTTGCTTGTTGCTCTAAACTCATTCTGACACCGTGCTCCTGTACTACATCACCGACCGAACCGCCTTCCCCGGCGACGAGCCCACCCGCCGCATTCGCCTCCTCGACAAAATCGCCGAAGCCGCAACCCAAGGCATCGACTACATCCAGCTCCGCGAAAAAGACCTCTCCCCCCGCGACCTGGAAGCGCTGGCCCGCGAAGCAATGGATGTCATCCGAAGACTGAGAACTGAGAACCGAGAACTGAGAACTGTACTGCTGATCAACTCCCGAACCGATATTGCAATTGCCACCTGCGCCAATGGCGTCCACCTCCAATCCAACGATATTTCCCCACAAGAAGTAAGAGCGGCATGGCAAGGATTGTGTGGCGCGGGCCCCCTCGCCCGCGAAATCCGACCACAAAATCCCCTGATAGCAGTCTCCTGTCACTCCCCGCAAGAGGTAGCCCAGGCCGCCTCAAACCAAGCTACGTTCGCCGTCTTCGCTCCAGTCTTTGAAAAAAAAGACACTCAAACCGCCGGCCTCGAAGCTCTGGCTCAAGCTTGCCGCGCACCAATCCCCGTACTAGCCCTCGGAGGAGTAACCCTGCAAAACACTCAATCCTGCTTGCAAGCCGGAGCAGCCGGCGTAGCCGCCATCCGCCTCTTTCAGGAAAACGATATAGCCACAGTCGTGCGTGAGCTACGCGTCTAATCACCGTGGGATAGTCAGTCGTAGAGACGTAGCGTGTACGTTTTTCTCGCCAGCAGCACGTCTGCAGCGATTTCGTCTCCATCCCGAAGTGAAGCCGAAGTATTTGAACTTCTTGATGCTTCGCCACACACACGAAGGCCACGCCGCAAAACGGCGTGGCCTTCAGCAATGCAAATCTACTGCGCCGGAGTGCTTGCGGCCGCCGGAGCACTCGCCGTAGCCGGTGCGCTAGCCGTCACTTCCGCAGCCGGACTGATCTTCACCGTAGCCAGAATTTTCTCCAGCCGCTGGAAGACTTCCTTGCTATCCACACGTTTGCCGCCTTCGGTCTCGACACCGGTAGTCGCAACCTTAAGCGCAAACTCATAGCAAGCCCCGTTCTCGAAGACGTGATAATACTTCGCCGCTTCCTCGTGAGTCCCTTCACTGGCAACGGTTTCCGAGGACTGCAGTTCCATGTCGCCGATCATCCGCTTCGATGCCCCTGCCGCCGGAGCTGTAGTATCGGCAGGCGTAGCAGGCTTGGCTTGCGAAAATTCGCCGCACTGTTCCGCCGTCAGCGCCGTGTTCAAGCTAACGTCGAAAAACGCCGCGGCCAGATCGCCGTTGGGATACACAGATGTGGGCAACGTAACCGCTGCGATCGCAACTCCCCCCGGCTGCACGAAGTTCATCGGAACCGGATCGGACGAGATCAGCTGATTCGCAGCGTCCCCAGTCTCGAGCGAATACTTGCGCAGATACTGGAACGAAACGCCAGAAGCCTTGTCCTCATAAGTCACCGTCACAGGCGCCTTTCGGACAACTTTCTTATGCACGGGCTTGGCGGGCAGCACGGGCGCTTCCGGCGTGGTCGTAATCGGCGGCATCGGCTGAGTCATCGCCACCTGATTGTTTGAGCTTGCGGGTTTAGGTTTATCACTCGAGCATCCGACGGCTACGGAACAGACGATCAACAGCCCGGCGAACACCAGCGTGCTGGCGGTTTTATCAAAGTTTGTCTTGCCCCATACAAGGGAATCGAGCCTTGCTGGGGTACTGCGAAATAAGTTGATACGGTTCATGTTTGGTCACCCCCTGCTGCTAAGCAGCGCAAGTGAGATTGCACGGAGAAGGCCAAGGAGTGGGACGTTGATTTTGCGAGGTTTATAACACTACGGAATCTCCGCGATCGTGGCGGGACAAACACGATGTGGGCTGCCAGACACGGACCAGAGGCACGCCCCAAAGCCGCGAAGCGGCGAAAGAATGCAGCCCACGGCGTAAGCCGTGGGTGGGGAAGATGGAAATAATCAAGCCCCGGAGGGGCGAAAGAAGATTGCGGCAGGCTGCTCTCGGGCTATTCTTGAAACGTGACAACCCATTCAACGACGTTCTATCGGCCAGTAGGCCAGAAGGAATTCGATCTCGTGCGCGCGAGCGGTTATCGCGAGTTTCCCCCGCGACTGCCCGAACAGCCCTTTTTCTATCCCGTCCTCAATGAGGATTACGCGACGCAAATTGCACGCGACTGGAATACGAAAGATGAGAGCTCAGGCTTTGCTGGATACGTCCTGCGGTTCAATGTGCCGAACGAATTTCTTAATTCATACGAGATCCACGTGGTTGGAGATTCAGTCCATCGTGAATATTGGATCCCGGCAGCGGAACTCGCAAATTTTAATGCGAATATTGTGGGCAGTATCGAAGTGGTTTCCGAGTTTCGCAGGCCGGAATGACCCACGGCCAAGTTCGTTCGCGGCCCTACGCCGCCGCCACCCGCCGGATCAAATCCTCCTGCTCGGCCCGACTCTCAGCCCCAACGGTAAACGCATCCAGCACGCCCAGCGATAACGCATACCGCAGAGCCTCCGACTGCCGCCCGCGCAGGTCGCCCTGCCCCAGAATCTTCATCCCGACCACGGCTTTTCCCGCAGCTTTCATCTCGCGCAAAACGCTGACCACAGTCTGAGGATCGGCATCCATATGCGACCCGATCGGATTGATCCGGGCCAGATCAATCTCCACCCACGGCGACTTCGCCGCCGCGCGGAGCGCCTCAATGCTGTGGCACGAACATCCGTGGGCGCGGATGATCCCCTTCTGCTTAGCTTCAGAAAGCACATCCATCACACCCTTGAAGCGTTCGGTCCAGTCCGCCTCAGTCACGCAATGCATCAGACAGACGTCGAGATAGTCGACGCCAAGCTCCCGTCGGAAGCGGTCAAGATCAGCCCGGGCAGTCTCCGCGTCGCGTGCCCAAGTCTTACTCAGCACCGTGACTTTATCGCGGGGCACGTGCTTGAGTGCCTCAGCAACATGAGGATGGCTTCCATAGGCATCGGCTGCGTCAAAGAAACGCAGACCATGATCGTAGCCATTGAGCAACAGATCAGACAGTCCCTTAATCCCCAGCGCCGTCTGATTTGAGTGGTG
This sequence comes from Candidatus Sulfotelmatobacter sp., assembly GCA_035486795.1. Lineage (GTDB taxonomy): Bacteria > Acidobacteriota > Terriglobia > Terriglobales > Acidobacteriaceae > Sulfotelmatobacter. The sequence continues at coordinate 10,952 of DATHMS010000002.1, forward strand.
CCCCGAACCCACGGTGCCCGTCCCCATCGCAAGCCTGCTGGTCTTGATCCCAGTGCTGCCCAGTGTGATCGTGTCAGAAGCAGAAAACTTCGATAAGGGAGCCTGCGCTTGAAGCGCAGCTAAGAGGTTTTTCCGGGCAAGCCAGGCGGCTCCGAAACCAGTGGCGGAACGAACCAGGAATTCACGGCGATGCATAAACTCTCCTGCCAGGCGCGATAACCGTATGATACGCTGGCGATGAATCGGGTTGCCGCGGAGTGTTTCGCGATTTTTCACGAGAAGAAAACAGACACAATCCCCCACTGTTTGTCTTCTCCCTGCCTCCGTGGCGAAAAGCCTTTGCCCTCGCGTTCATTCGAACTGCTTGCGAAAGGCCGCGAGCTGCTCCTGCATCTCCGCAACTTCTTTCCTTAGCTCCGCCACTTCGCTTTCCAAGTGCGCGATGCGGTCGTCGCCCGCTGGGTAACTGTCCCGTGCCTGCACCGGCGCGAGCTCCGCAGCAGCAACGCCGCCAGATAAAAGATGCATGTAACGTGACTCTTTCGTCCCCGGCTGACGCGGCAGCATGGCAACCAGCGAAGGCTCGCGCTGGTTCAGCCGGTCAAGCGTCGCATGCACGTCTTCCAGCGCCTCGAATCGATACATGCGCTCGGTTCGCCCGCGCAGCTCACCCGGAGTCTGCGCCCCCCGCAACAGCAGCACGCACAGGATCGCAATCTCCCGCCGGTCGAAGTTGAACACTTCCTGCAGCCGGTGTTCGTATTTCGTAACCCGGCTGTCGGCCCCGCTGGCCGGCCCCGCCAGCCGTTGCGCCTGCAGCGACGCCAGCGCCGCCCGCACTGCATCCTCGTCAAGACCCATCACGGGATCGCGGTTGTTCTTCTGGTTACACGCATTCACCACCGCATTCAGCGACAAAGGATAGTAATCCGGAGTGGTAATATCCTTCTCAATCAACGCCCCCAGCACTCGAACTTCTACGTCACTAAGAAGATCCACGCGTTTCACCGTCAAGAGACTTTGTTATCGAAATTTTACTGTACGCTCACTTCGAAGAAGTAGCGCCCGCGGCTCGCCGTTTGTCGCGGGGGCGTCTCGCCCCTGCCTCAAGACTTATCGATGCCTTATTGGTATAGTGCCCCAGGAAGCTGTTTTCGTCATACCGTCAACTGTCGCAAGGAGTGAAAAATGCGGCTGCTATTGAACTGGATCCTGAGTGCGTTGGCCGTCTGGATTGTGTCGAAAGTCGTGCCGGGAATTTCCGTCAGCGGCCCCGTGGCCGCTCTGATCGCGGCTCTCGTCATCGGCTTCATCAATGCCACAGTCGGAGCCTTGCTGAAGATTCTAACGTTTCCTCTCACTCTGCTCACGTTGGGACTCTTCTGGTTTGTAATCAACGCCCTGATGCTCGAGCTGGCGTCGGCTCTGCTGGCGCCGGGATTTCAGGTGCGCACATTTACCGCCGCCTTCCTGGGCGCAATCGTTCTCAGTCTGGTAAACATGCTGCTCAAGTCGCTGGTCCGTCCCTCGCAAGATCGCCGCTAGCATTTGGTTCTTGTGAGGACAGCCGCCTCGGCTGTCCAGCCGAGCGCAGCGAGGCGTTCTGGAGTACTGGCCAGCGCCGACATCAACGCCACGAAACAACAGGGTGGAGCAGGTCTTCCCAAGCCCGCGTCAAACGACCCTTCGAATCGTCGCGCTTCGGCCCCTGGAGGTACCTCACCCGGTCCACCGAGCCCCGGTCTTCAGTGTCTGCATAATCTTAACCAGCCGCCGTGCCCGGGTCTCCTCCTGCTTCGCTCCAGTGATCGCCAACGCCATCTCTTTCTTATGAGTAAATGCCAGCTTCTCCCAGTTCGCCCGCGCGGCTTTGTTTTTCGCCAGTTCCTTCTTCAGAACCGTCGGCGCTTCCACGGTGCGTTCCTCTTCGTCGCGCTCCATCACCACATCCACCATATCGCCCGCCTGCACGCCCGCACCTTCGCGCAGGATCTTGTTCACCGGCATCATGTGCCGCGTTCCACATGGCGATAGCGACGAACGATACGGATACCCATTGATCGTCCCCCGTATCGGCACGCGCGCCCTCGTTCCGAAGAACCTCGGCACGTCCACCGGCGGAGCGATCGCCGCCACCACTCCTGCTTCCTTCCCTTCGATTTTCGCCTGGAACCGCAGCTCTTGTTTCGCCATCACAATCCTCCGCAACCTGCAGCCTGCTAAACTTTAACTCGGCAGAATTTGATTGTCATCCTGAGGCGGGCGCTTCTTCCCCGCCGAGGAGCCTGCCGCGAGCTTGCCGAGGGAATCTGGGGTGAGTCGTGCGACGTGTCGCGCTTTCGCGACACAACAATAGCGCGTTTGTCCCGCTTCTCTATTAACCCGTTACGACCGCACCATGCCAGCAGCTCATTCTCACCACCAACCCGGCACGAAGTCATTAATCGAGCCTCTCCTCGTCTCCATCCCAGAAGCCTGGTTCCTAATGGGTTCCACCTCCGGCCAGGATTGCGAACGCCCCGTCCACCGCGTCTGCATCGACGCTTTCCTCCTCGCCGCCACTCAAGTTACCAACACCGAATACGAACGCTTCATGAACTCGACAGCGTCCGACCCTCCGCCGTTCTGGCATGACCTGAATTTCAACCATCCCCAACAACCCGTAACCGGCGTCTCCTGGTTCGACGCAGACCGTTACTGCCAGTGGCTATCCGCACAAACCGGCCGCCCCTACCGCCTGCCTACCGAAGCCGAGTGGGAGCGCGCCGCCCGTGCCGATCTTGAGCAAACCGATTTCCCCTGGGGCAACGACCCGCCACTGTCTCTCCCCAACTACGCCACGCGCTGGCAAACCGGACCTGAACCCGTAGCCCGCTACAACCCCAACAACCTCGGCCTCTATAATATGTGCGACAACGTCCACGAGTGGTGCAGCGACTGGTACGATCCCCACTACTACGCCGTCTCGCCCCAGCAAAATCCACGCGGCCCCGAACGTCCTCCGGAAATCGGCCAGCGCAAAGCCTCTCGCGGCGGATCATGGCGCCATCACGTCAAGGTCTCGCGCTGCTCCGCCCGCTCCAGCATCCCTCCAGACTTCCATTACGCCGACTACGGCTTCCGCGTGGCCTGCGGGGTGTAAGGTAGTGCCGGTGCCCAGTTCATCATTCCGGCCGCTTCATATAATCTTGTCATTCCGAACCGGGCGAAAGCCCGATGAGGAACCTGCTGTTGCTAGCATCACCTCAGAACCGGGGGCGACCACGAATGTTTAGCAGCAATCTGCTGAATGCCAAACGCATCCTGATCACCGGCGGCGGCACCGGACTCGGCAAAGCCATGGCCCTCCGCTTTCTCCAGCTCGGTGCCACCGTCTACATCTGCGGACGCCGCGAGGAAGTTCTCGAGGAAACCGCCTCAGAACTCTCCAACGCCACCAAAGGCCCAATCCACGCGCTCCCCTGCGACGTCCGCAATCTCGACGCCGTCGAAGCCATGATCGACACCATCTGGAAAACCGCTCCGCTCGACGTCCTCGTCAACAACGCAGCCGGCAATTTCATCGCCCGCACCGAGGAGCTTTCCCCGCGCGCATTCGAATCCGTAATCGGCATCGTGCTCCTCGGCACCCTTCACGCCACCATGGCCTGCGGACGCCGCTGGCTCAAAGCCGCTCACCCCGGTACGGTCCTCAGCATCTCTGCCACTTACGCTCCGGTCGGATCAGCCTACGTAGTGCCCTCCGCCATCTCCAAAGCCGGAGTCGAAGCCCTAACCCGCAGTCTGGCCGTCGAGTGGGGCAATCGCGGCATCCGCATGAACGCCGTCGCCCCTGGCCCCATTCCCACCCAAGGCGCTTTCTCCCGCGTTCTGCCTCGCGCCGACCTCGAAGCGCTGGCTCTCGATCGCAACCCGATGCACCGCTTCGGGACAACGGAGGAACTAGCGAACCTTGCCGCATTCCTGGTCAGCGACGGCTCCTCCTACATCAACGGAGAAGTAATCCGCATGGACGGCGGAGAATTCCTTCAGGGCGCCGGAGAATTCAGCAATCTAGGCCGCGCCCTGACCGAAAAAGATTGGCAATCCCTGAAGCCCAGAAAGAAGTCCTAGCCCCTGAGGTTGTCCTTCTGGGCAGAATCCCAGCCCACCCCCCGGCATCCAATCCAACAATGGAGGTCAATATATGCACGTTGTTCTTGGAGCAAGCGGCAACACCGGACATGTAGTGGCGAGGAACCTTCTTGCCCGCCAGCAAAAGGTTCGCGTCGTCGGCAGAAACTCAGCTCATCTTCAACCTCTCACGGCTCAAGGTGCGGAGATATTCATCGGCGATGTCACCGATCCCTCCGCCCTGTCCATGGCCTTTCAGAGAGCCGATTCAGCCTACGTGATGATTCCACCCAACCCCACCAGCAACGATCCCCTCGCTTATGCAGCACGTGCGGGCGATGCCATTGCCGCCGCCGTCAAAAGCAACGGAACCAAGCATGTGGTTGCGTTGAGCAGTTTTGGAGCGGACAAGACCGGCCGAACCGGACCCGTCCTTGGTCTGCACCAGCTCGAACAGAAACTAAACCAGATCGACAGCGCAAACGTACTCTATCTTCGCGCTGGCTATTTCATGGAAAATACGCTGCCCCAGGTGGGTGCCATTCGCATGGCCGGTTCTGTGATCGGACCCCTTCGCCCCGACCTCAAGCTCCCCATGATCGCCACTCGCGACATCGGAGCCGCAGCTGCCGACGCCCTCTTGAGTCTCGGCTTCCACGGCAAGCAGACCCGCGAATTGTTAGGACAGCGCGACATCGACTACACGGAAGTTGCCACCATAATCGGCAAAGCCATCGGCAAGCCCAATGTCGGATACGTTCACGCGCCCGACGATCAGGTTCTCGCCGCGATGGTTCAGATGGGAATGTCTGAACAGTTCGTCGGACTAATTCTCGAAATGTGTGCCTCACTGAACTCAGGACACATGCGGCCACTCGAAGCCCGTACGCCCCGTAACACGACGCCGACGCCGTTCGAAACCTTCGTCGCCGAGTCGTTCGTCCCAGCCTATCAACAACAAACAGCAGCCTGAACGCCTCGTGCACTACAACCAAATGGCCACGCTTACAAGAGCGTGGCCGTATTCGTCTGTAGCTTTCCACTCTGCAAATCGATTTAATCAGAGACGCCACATTCGGCTGTGATTGGATATTTCTTAGGCCTGCTGGAAGGTGAAAAAGAAGAAAAGAAGACGAGTAGAAAAGCAGAAAAGACTGAAAGATGCGCCAACCGAACCTTAGCAGGCAGACCTGCCCCACACCCGCGCTCTGCTTTACTGCCGCCACCCCAGGTGGTCTTCGCGTCCCTGGAAAATGTGGCATACCAGATCAATGATCCGTTGCTTCAAACTCACGCGACGTGCATCACCCGTTTCTACAGTCTCGGTTTTCGTTTCCACTTTCCGCTCAGGAGCGGGAGCACTGCCAGCAGCCATAAATGCGGTCTCCTTCTAAGGCTGATTCTCAGGAAACCCATTCTAAGTTGGCTCTAATAACCGGAGGAGATGACCAACGGCATAGCACCAAAGCGCCCGTTCCCAAGGCGCACCCACAGCTCACAGCATGAGGAGCCGCCGTCCCCGCTCGTCAGAACTCGAACCGCAACCCGAACTGGAAGTACCGCGGCAGATACCCATTCGCATCCGCGCTGATCGTCCCGAACGAGTTATCTCCAAAGCCCGTGTCCGGCGCCGCGAAGCGCGGATGATTGGCGGCGTTGAAGATCTCCGCTCGCACTTCCAGCTTCATGCTCTCTTTCAGCTCGAACGACTTGTAGACATTCAGGTCGACGTCGTGAATGCCGTTGACCCGCAGCCCGGGATAGTATCGCGGACCATTGCCCGGCATCTGGTCGCCGGGGTCCGCAAAGCAGTTGGCGTTGATGATTGAGAGCGGCGCCCCGGCCACTTCGCTCACAGCAGCGGCCTTCATACTCACGCCACTCTTGAGCTGTGGGCAGATGACGTTCGGGCGCTGGCTGCCGTTCGCCAGCCGTGCCTGGGAATCAGAGATCGCCATGGGCTGCCCCGACTGTTCCGTAATCAACGTGGCGATCGACCACCCGCCGACCACGGCGTCGAGTGCGCGATTCATATCGCTGCCAATCATTTCCTTGCGGCCGATGGGCAGGTCCACGACCACGGCGCCCGCCAACCTCTGCGGCGCGTCGTTGGCGCTGATGGCGTGCTCCAGATTCAGGCGATCCAGCTGCTGCGGCGAGCCGGCGCCCAGCGAGCCCACGAAATTGTTCCTGCCCGCCGAGGAGTCGTCCGTGTTCTTCGAAACCGTGTAGCTTCCCTCGAAACTCACGTGATGCGTCGTCCGCTTCTGGAAGCGGATCTGCATCGCGTTGTACCACGAACTGGCTTCCTCGATCATCAGCCCTTCGAAGTCTCCCATGAATTGTGGGTAGCGATTGAGCAGAAGCCCCAATGGGATCTGCGCGTTGCCGTATTGCGAATCGGGCTCGTTGAAGCACGGCCCAGAGGCACATGGCGGGTTGAACATGGGCGCGAACGGATTGTTCACCCCATTCGCAAGAAAGTTGCTCACGCAACTGGTGGCGTCGCAGTTCCCGATGCCGTTCCCTTGAGTAACGTCGTTGTTGAAATGCACAGCCTGTGAAATCTGTGCCAACAAAATCGATGACATGAAGTCCCGGTTGTTCGTGCCAGACCAGGGCAAATGGTTGGCCCGGTTGGCAACGTAATCCACGCCCAGCACGATCTGGCTGGGCAACTCCCGCTGGATTCCCAGGTTCCACTGGTAAATGTCGGCGTCTCGCGCCGCGGTAGTGCCCAGGTCGTTCGCGTTGCCGTACCCCCAATTGGCCAACGCGCCATACTGCGTCCCCTGCGGTCCGGTAAAGCCAGAGGGAAAGGGGTTTTCCAGCGTTGCGGTTTGGGTCGCAAAGTTGTTATTGGTAAAAAACATCGTGGCGGTCTTAGTGAAAGCCGTTCCGGGATATTGGAAATTCGTGGCCGGGCTCATTCCGAAATACACGCCCGCTCCGCCTCGCACCACCGTCTTCGCGTCGAACGCATAGGCAAAGCCGAGTCTCGGGCCAATGTCCTTGCGGTACACCGGGACGCTCCTCATGCTCGAAGTGGGGAACTGCGTCGTGCCGAACAACTCCTCCGAGGACGGAAAATTAACTCCCACTCCCTGCAGGGCCGCCTGCGCGCTGGCAAGATTGATGCTCTGTCCAGTATCCGCCGTGAAGTTGCTGAATTCGATGTGGTTGTTGCGCTCGTTGTAGGGCGTGCTCCACTCATAGCGCAGGCCAAGGTTCACGGTGAGCTTCGAGTTGATTTTCCAGTCGTCCTGGACATAGAACCCCGTCTCTTTTGATTTGTTGGCTACCGAGGGTAAGACGATGAGTGCAGTCGGTTCCCCAGAAGAGGTCGGATTGATATTGTCGGCGTAACCAAAAAGCAGGCTGGCAAACGGGTTGCCCGTGAGATTCCCGCTCGAATCGTTCTCGTTGTTCGGATTCGGCGAAGTTACGAAATCCGTAAAGTTGAAGATTCCGGTCGGACCCGTCGGCTGAAAGAAGTTATTGTAGAAAAGTCTCTGCTCGCCGCCAATCTTGATCAAGTGCGAACCCTTCGAAATCACCACCTGCGACGAATAACTGTAAAGAGTGTGTGCAAAGGTCGTGTTCACGCAGCACTGATCGAAGAGATCGGCAGTGGTCGACGAATTCGATTCCAGCGCCTCCCCCGACATATAGAACTGCGGCATTCGATCTATCCCGTTAGCCTGCTCCAACACGGCGGGCAATTGCGGAAGGCCAGCTGCCGCTTGTGTAGCATTGAAACTGGAAATCGTTGGAATATTGGAGGTCGCCGCTTCATGCACCCGGTCCACCGCCGCGTGGCTGGTCCAGATAATTCGCGGATTTACCGTCCAGGAATATTCGAACGAGCCGTTTTGCGCCGTGGTTGGACTGGCTGCGATTCCGTCTCCAGTGCCGTTATTGTCGAAGGCGTCGCCCAGGATCTCGGGAGTGTGATAGTTCGACACGGCCCGGCTATAGCGGCCGTTAATGTGATTCTTGTCATTGATCTGGTGGTCCACTTTGATGTCGAACTGGTAGTCGGGCGCATCCGCTGCGCCAGTGAACAGGAAGTTGTTAAATTCCCCCGGCAGGTTGGGTTGCGGATACAGATTGAGAATGGCCCGCCCGATGGGGTCGACCTCGCTCGCAGGAATAACGTTCAGCACTCCGTTGTTCTGCACTTGGGGCCTCTGGACGCAAGGATTTCCGCAAACTGCCGCTGTCGGATCGTAAATGTTTGTCGCGGTCGCCGAAAAATCGGGATTGGTCGCTCGTTCTGCCATGGTTGGCACGGTCGCAACATTGTTGAACCCCACCAAGTTGCGCACTTTTTCAAAATCGGCAAAGAAGAACGTCTTGTTCTTCCGGATCGGCCCGCCGATCGAAAACCCTCCCTGGTCGCGCCGGCTATCGGGTTTGGGACTGGGCTCGGGGTTAAAAAAGTCGCGAGCGTCCATCTGCGGCCGCTGCAGGAAATACCACCCGGTGCCATGGAACGCATTCGTCCCGCTCTTCAATACCATATTGACGACCGTGCCGCCATTGTTCCCGAACTCCGCTGAGAAGCTGTTGTTCTGCACTTTGAATTCCTGCACGCCATCCACCAGCGGCTCGTAGTAGACGTTCGAGTTCCCTCCCTCACCCTGTTCCGGCGCGCTGATCAGCGCCCCGTCCAGTCGTATCTCCGCCGTCGCGTTGCGTTGTCCGTTCGAAACGAAGTTCGTTCCGGTCGGATAATTGTCCTGCGTCCCCGAACCGGCCGCCTCGGTCACACCTCCAGCCAGAAACGTCAGCCCGAAGAAGTCACGGTTCAGCAGAGGGAGTTCATGCACGTACTCACTGGTAACATCCGTGCCCAGCGTCGCACTCTCCGTGTCCAGCAGCGGCGCGGTCGTCGTGACTTCCATCTTCTCGCTTACGCCGGCCGGGGTCAGATTGAAATTGAGCGTAGCTTCCTGATCCACAGCCAGCACCACGCCCGTCCGCTCCGCCGCCCGAAAGCCTGCCACCTGAACTTTTACCGAATACGTCGACGGCCGTAGACCCGTGAAGAAGTATTCACCCTTGTCGTCAGTGTGAACCACGCTGGCAATATTTGTCCCCGTATCCGTGATCGTCACGGTCGCATTGTGAACCACGGCTCCCGTGGCATCAGACACCACGCCTCGAAGCTGTGCCCGGTAGCTGCCCTGTGCAGCCATAAAAGTTGCGAAACTTCCGCAGAAGCACGCCACCAAAATGCAAGATAAAAAAAGTCGTCCCGTCGGTCTCATCGGAATCCCCCATTCGATTGACTGTCATCCTGAGCGAGCGCGTTTCCTCAGGAATGAACGTTCCCGTTCTGCCTACTTATTCAACTGTCATCCTGAAGCGACGGCTTAATCGTCGCTGAAGGACCTGGGCAAGCCGCGCGGTGTGTCGCGCCTTTTGCGACACATTAATAGCGCGTTTGGCTCGCTTCCTTGCCCGCACGTTTCCTCAAGAATGAATGTTCACACCCTGTACGACGCGACTTATGGCCCCATTCGGACTCGGGCAATCCGGCCGCAGCTCCCACCGCAACGAACCGAACAGACCCAGCAGTTGCCCGAAAATTACGTCGACCGCCGGGCGGTAATCATCAGCAACGCCGCTCATCGCACTGGACGCCAGATAATGTTCCGCAAGTGAGTCCCTGCCAAGTTCACTCCCGCCCACCGCCACCCTGCATCCCACCAGCCGCTTCTTCCCAATTTCGTCCAGCAAATCCCGCTCGTAGGGTTGCACCCGCCGGCTGCTCGAAAGGAAACAAACGAACAGCGTGCCCTGATCCAGAGCCGCCATCGGACCATGACGCAGCCCCAAAACCGACTCCGACATCGTCAAAGTCTTTCCCGCCGTCAACTCCAAAAGCTTTAAAGCAGATTCCTTCGCCACCGCCCGCAACGGTCCCGACCCCACAAAGCAAGCCTTCGTATAAGCCTCTTTCGCCAGCGCCAGCGCGCAATCCGCGGCGCGCGGCAGAAAATCCAGGCCCGCCTGCACCAGTTGACCCAGAACTTCCTCATACCTCCCAACATCGTTCACATGCGCCAGGCATTGCCCGAAAACCACCATGTTCGAAAACGAACTCGTCATCGCCAGTCCGCGGTCATTCACCGCATCATCCAGACATATGCCCAGCACTCGCGAATCGTCAGCGCTCTCCTGGATCATTCGCCCCTTGGCGTTGCATGACACCACCACGTGATGAATCTCCGGATAGTTCTTCCGCGCATTCTCAAGAACTGCAACTCCCTCCGGACTATCGCCTGAACGCGAAAACGAAATCCAGAGATATTTCTTCTCGGGGATCATCCACTCATCCATGTGCGTCAGCAGATCCGTGCTGGGCACAGCAATCACTTCGCAGTTCCAGCACCGTCGAAGAAGGTAGGTAAGAGACTGCCCTATATAATCCGAGGTCCCGGCGCCAATCAGAAAAACAGTAGGCCGCGGGCGCGGACTAGCGCCGATTCCCGCCAGCGCCAGAAATTCCGCGATCTGCTCCCGTTTCCGCCGGAACACTTCAAACGTCGACAGCCAGGCCTCAGGCTGCTGCGCAATTTCCCCCGGAGTATGCTCCAGCCCGCGAGCCGCTTTCTCGCTCTGCGGCAAACTCAACAATTCAGACAACGCACTCACGTACAATTCCCTCCAAGATTCCGTTTGTCATCCTGAACGAGACGCTTTTTGTCTCGCGAAGACCCGGGTGAGCCGCGCGACTCCACGGAGCCTGCCCTGAGAGAGCGCAAGCGACCGAAGGGCGCGTTTGGCTCGCTTCCTTGTTAGCTTTCCCTACGGCTCCAACCAGAACACCGCTCCCTTCTCAATTGCCGGCAGCTTGTAAACAACACCACCGTCACCCGCGATCCCCGCAACAGTCTGCACCTCGCCAAGAAAAGGAAGAAAGAACCCGTGCCCGGTTCCCGCACCAGCCACCGTAACTACAACCCCAGTTTGTCGCGTCTGTACCGGATTCACTCCGCCCTCAAGTCCCGCAAAGTTAGCAAAAAATACATGCGTCTTCCCATCCACCCGCGCTATCGACGTAGCAACCATCTGCGAAGCCGCCACGCGAATCGTCGGTTCCGCTTTCAAGCTCTCCAGAAACTCATGCTCCAGATCAGGGCTCGTATCGGCCACGCTCTTCTCCAACGCCGCGTAATAGTCTTTCCCCGGACACTTCGCAAACCGCACCACCCCCGCACCGCCCACGTGCGTAGCGTCTTCTCCCGTGATGACCAGCCTCTTACTGCTCTCCAGATACTTCCGGACCGAAGCCTTCTCGCCGTCACTCATCACCCGCACATCAGGAAGAATCAAAGTCTGTCCTTGAAACTCCGCCAAAGTCCGGGGCGTTACCACCTGAAACTCCAAATGCTTCTGCATCAGAAGAATAAGAATTCCGCGATAGGAAGCAATGAAGTCGTCGGCGAAATAATTCCGCGTCTCCGGAGAAAAATAAACGCCAATCGGAGCTATCGCCGTCCGCGGCTTGTAGAACGTATCTTCATGCGCCTTGATCCAGGCAAAAATCCGCTTCCGCGTCTCCCGATCGTTCGATCCCGCCATCGAATGTCCGGGCGCATCCCAGAAGTTCGCTCCATCCATGATTTCCGACGCCGCCAGGTTCATCATGGCCTCGCGTTTGTCGACTTTCTTGTCGCCATCCCACGAGTAATTCAAAATCCATGTAGCCTTCCCCTGCGCAAACGCCCGAAACGTATGCATCCCCACCTGATAATCAAACCAGGTCAGCGGCGTTCGCTCCGACGCCATGCCGTGTTTGCCGAATGAATATTCATGGGCAATGACGTCAACCACTCCATACAAGCTGTAAACGTCCGCGCCAACCCGAACCGCTTCCTCCTCAATCCCCGGATAAATCTCCGGAATCGTCTTGATCGCCGGATTCACCGACTTGGCATTACGATCAATCTCCGCCATGAAATCAGTGAACGTCCGAATCCTGAAATCAACCCACTTCCGAAAATTCGCGTCCGAAAAATCCCCCAGCTTCAGATCTTTCTTCGCATCGAGCCCAGACTCTTTCTTGAAAGCCGCGACAGTGTAGTCATCAAAGCTGGCCCACGTGTCTTCCCATCCATCGAAGTGCGTCATCCAGTAAGGGATATCCACATAAATCCCATCAATCCCCGTCCCCGCAATCTGCCGCACCCGTTCCATGTAAATTCTCCGCCACTCGGGAGCGTAAGGACTCACCCATACATCCTCATCCCCCTTGCGTATCCAGAAAGCGGTCCCGCCTCCAAAGAGCGCTGGCTCCCCCTTGATGTTCCTCTGCACCCAGTCTGGATGTTCCTTGAACAAGGTATGCGGAGTCTGAGCCGCGTTAGCCGTAATGCATTCCGTCCCAGCGATGTAAACGTAAGCGTAATTCCCCGCTGCATGCGCCTTTTCAGCCACGGCGTGAATAGCCTTCAGCTTCTCCTCAGGATGAACAAAACTTTCATACCGCCCCTCAATATCGTTGTCGACCTCAATCCCAAACACCCCATCTTCCTGCGCGCTCTGCACGATCCGCTCCGCATTGTCGCTCGCCAATCCATAAGCCCCAATGCGCACATAGTTCGTCCAATTCTGGCCCCGCCGATTTTGTTCGGCCGAATAAGGACTAGCCAGCAGCACGCCAGAAAAAAGCACGAAGACAACGAACGCGCCCCTCACGACGGCAGACCAAACCATAGACCGCAAAGCAGCCCCCGCGACTTCCGTATTCTTTCGTATCATTGCGCCCCATAACTTTTACTTTCGCCCGTACGCAGGTGTCAAGCCCAAAATGCCCTCGCCGCCCCTTAAGAAACATGAATCCGCCTTTGTGTTCGAGCGGGAGCGATACAGGTGGCCCTAATACCGTGGAAGAGCGGCGCTTCAGTGCCGCGAAAAAACCCAAGCCGAACCGGGCTTTAGCCGCGGTGGTCGCCATTTCCGCCGCCCTGCCGAGTTTAAGGAAGACTCGAACTCGCCCGCCGTCGCCCTGAAATTCTCTTGACAATCCTAATAAAACAAAAGTAAATGGAATCGTTCGCAATTATTTGCGACCCGAACTGATGACCCTCCAATCCCAATCCGCCGCAGGTATCCCACGACCATGACCCGCCCCTCGGCTCTAGCTCTAACCACCCTGGCCCTGCTGACCGTGCCCGTCGGCTGGAACCCCCGACAAACCAACAAAGCCCCTCAGCCGCCTGCCGCGGTCGATTCCTCCTCCAAGCCGCAAATCGAGAGCAAGCTCCTGCGCATCGAATTCGACCACAACCTCCATACCCGAGTAACCCCACTCTTCGCCGCCACAAAACCGCTGACCCAGTTCTCTGCCTCAGAAACTCTGGAAGGCACAACTCGCACCTTCACCGACTTCGCCCTAACCTCCGCCCAAACCGAGCAAATCTCCGATGCCTTCGGCCCCGCCCAGCGCCTGACCGTAACCGGCAACGACGGCCCTCTACGCAAAAAGGTCGAGGTCACCATCTACAACGACTTCCCTTCAATGGCAGTCTTCGAAGTCGAATACACCAATCAGGGCGCCACACCGCTGACAATCCGCGGATGGTCCAACAATCACTACAGCCTCCGCGCTACCACCCCCGCAACCACTCCAGCATTCTGGTCCTATCAAAGCGGCTCCTACGAAAAGCGCCCCAACTGGATCGTCCCGCTTCACACCGGATTTCACCAACAAAATTACTTAGGCATGAACGCCAGCGACTACGGCGGAGGCACTCCCATAATCGATGTCTGGCGCAAAGACGTAGGCCTCGCAGTAGGCCACATCGAGCCCGTCCCGCGCTTGATCGAACTCCCAGTCACCATGCCAGACGCAACTCACACGACGGTCGCCGTGAGTATGAAGCACGAACAAACGCTCGACCCCGGCGAAAGCTTCCACACACTCCACACCTTCGTGTCAGTCCACCAGGGCGACTACTTCCACACCCTAACCGAATACCGCCGCCTCATGATCCGTCAGGGATTCCAAATGGCCACCGCGCCCGACAGCGCCTTCGGCCCCATCTGGTGCGCATGGGGATACGGGAGAAACGTCCAGCTAAAGCAGGTCTACGACACGCTCCCCACAGCCAAGAAACTAGGCTTCTCCTGGGTAACGCTGGATGATGGATGGCAAAACAACTACGGCGACTGGCAACTCGATCCCAAGAAATTCCCCAACGGCGACGCCGACATGAAAGCCCTGGTCGACCGCATCCATCAAGAAGGATTCCACGCCCAACTCTGGTGGTCCCCGCTAAGCGCAGTTCCAGACTCGAAGCTTTTAAAAGATCATCCTGACTACGTCCTGCTAAATCGCGACGGCACCCGCCGCAAAATTTCCTGGTGGGACTCCGACTATCTCTGCCCCGCAGACAAAGAGGTAGTCGAGTACCACAAAGCGCTAGTAAGAAAGATTCTAGGCGACTGGGGATTCGACGGCCTGAAGCTAGACGGCCAGCACATGACCGCCGTCCCCGAATGCTTCAATCCCGCGCATCATCACAAAAGCCCGGAAGATTCCGCACAAGCCCTCCCCGATTTCTTCCGCCAACTCTACGAAACCGCCCGCAGCGTAAAGCCCGATGCCGTGGTCGAGTTCTGCCCCTGCGGCACCGCCTATTCCTTCTTCACCATGCCGCACTTCAACATGTCCGTAGCATCCGACCCCGAAAGCTCCTTCCAGGTTCGTTCCAAAGGCAAAACCCTGAAAGCTCTCATGGGAGACAACATCCCTTACTTCGGCGACCACGTAGAACTAAGCGACGGCGGCAACGATTTCGCCTCGACCGTAGGTGTAGGAGGAGTAGTAGGCACAATATTCGTCCTCCCCGGCGAAGTTAAAAAGCGCAGCAAGTCCGACCTGACTCCAGAGCGCGAAAAAAACATGGCGAAGTGGGTAAGCATCTACAAAGAAAAAATGCTCTCCCGCGGAGAATATCTAGGCGAACTCTACGACATAGGCTTCGACTTACCCGAAGCCCACGCCATCCGCAAGGGAAAAGAAATGTACTACGCCTTCTACGCAAAACATTGGACCGGCCAGGTAGAACTGCGAGGCCTGGAGAATCGCGACTACCATGTACTAGATTACGAAACCGGCAAAGACCTGGGCAAAGTCCACGGCCCGAAAGCCACCATCCCGGCCGACTTCGACCAACACCTCATGCTGGAAGCGCAACCACAATAAGTGCCCGGATGCGGGTGCCCCATCCTTGCCGCGTTTTTTGCGGCAGGATGGGGATTTTGACTTCCTCTACCGCCGCGCTCGTCATCCCACAATCGCGCGCGTGATCCCTTGCCACCACGAAGGATCGCTCCGCCACATGTATACCGCGAGGCTTTGGCCAACAACCATCAACGGCAACGCATACAGATAAACCTTGTGCACGCGCCCGTCGACCACAAGATCGCGCGCCACGCCGAGCAAGATCAGCAGGTCGACGCACGGATAGAAGAGATTATGGTCGAACAGGTAGTCAAAACGGCCAAAGGCCGCGTCCATGAGCATGCAGGTCGCAATGAATATCAGCCGGCGATGGAACTCCGGCTTGGTGCGCCAATAGATGGCCAACCCCATGCACACTCCAAACACGATCATGTCGCAGAATGGAATGCTCAGAAAGGCGCGCGTGTCGCTCTCACTCTGGTGCAGTTGCACCATATCGAAGCGCGACATGACGATGGCAGTCGTAACGCCCAGCGGAACCATCACTGCCGCGAGCCCCGCGCCAAACCATCCGAGCAAGCGGTGCCAACTGACTTTGTGCACCCGCACCAGCGTGGACTGAAGAATGAAGAAAACCACCCACCCGGAGAAAGCCGTAGCATGAATCCATAAAATAAACGGCCGCGGCACTGCGGGATGGAACAAGTGCTGGTTGACCGTGCGCTGGAAGCCGGTGATCACAATCGCCGCCATCACTAGCGACATCGAGAAATAGAAATACCGTTTCAAAAACCTGTTGCGAGCAAAAATCGCATCTCGAACAGGTACGGCAATAGTGCTCATGTTTTTCTCCGACGCGAGCTTATACCACGCCCGCGCGGCAAGCCATCTTTTTCCGATTTAAGGGAGCACCCTGGCGTCGTCACCCTCTCTTCTTAATAAGAACGTGAGTAGCATTCTCTCCGCGGACAGTCCGGAACGGAGCGTATCCAAGCTGCGCGAGATTGATTCCCGAAAAT
>DATHMS010000003.1:0-26788 GCA_035486795.1 Candidatus Sulfotelmatobacter sp.
TCCCATCACACTTCGCACCTCGACAAGATCCGTTACGGCATTCTGCAGGCGCGACGGGCCTGGCTGACCGGGGACGACGTCCTGAACACTCTTTCCGTCGAGAGATTCGCCGAGGCGATGAAGCATGTGGCATTGAGGCGCGGGGATTAATGCATGGAATTAGGGCGTGTTTCCGGCTGGTAGTTCGGAGAGTAGAATTCGAAAAGCGCCGAAGCAGCCAATCGTTCGCCGCACAAGCCACTGAGAGGTGTTCTAC
Organism: Candidatus Sulfotelmatobacter sp.; assembly: GCA_035486795.1. Lineage (GTDB taxonomy): Bacteria > Acidobacteriota > Terriglobia > Terriglobales > Acidobacteriaceae > Sulfotelmatobacter. Next base: position 257 of record DATHMS010000003.1, read on the forward strand.
GCAACGCAGATCGTTCCTGAAGGGTGCGGGAGTTGTGACGGTCGTGGTTGCTGGCGGTGTGGTGTGGCGCGCCCACGACCAGGGTGTGTTCAGTGTCGGTGAAGGCCCAGCCTACGAACCCTGGAAAAACTGGCGCACGGGTTCTAGCGAAGACGGACCCCTCGCGCTGGTACGCGCCGCGATTCTGGCCGCCAGCCCACACAACACCCAGCCATGGCGGTTCAAGGTGACCAATTCGGCGATCGAGTTGTATATCGATACGAATAGGAACGTCGGAGCCCTCGATCCCTTTCTGCGAGAAGAGCACATTGGAATCGGCTGTGCCCTTGAGAACCTGATGCTGGCTGCTACCGCCAACGGCTACCAGGCCACCGCGACGCTGCTTCCGGGAAGGCTTGGTCCGATTGCCGCCGAACCCGCGCCGAAACTGCTGGCCCGGATCGACCTCGCCCCAGGCAAGCGCGAAGAAAGCGAGCTGTACGATGCCGTGCCGCAGCGTCACACGAATCGGAGCGCATACTTTCCTCAGAAATCGCTCCCGCCCGAGTTCGTCGAAACTCTGAGCCGCTTGGCTAGCGAAGAACCAGACGTAAAGATTTTTCTCTTCACGGCGGATGCAGACCGAAAGAAGATCGTGGAAATCAGCTCGGCGGCGAATACCGAAGTCTACTCTGATCCGGATGTGGTCCGTGGCAGCGAGCGCTGGATTCGAACCAAATGGAGCGCGGTCCAAGATCTTCGCGACGGCCTGACGATTGATGCCTTCGGACAGCCCCCGATCGCGACTGCGGTAATCAAGACCGTCCCTCAGCGCATGCTGAGATGGGTTGCGTCGCGCGCACCAAGGAACGGGTATTCGAACCTGATGCTGAGCGCGCCCCTTATTGGCGTCCTTGCCGTGCCTGACCGCTACGACCAGCAACACTGTCTGCGCGCGGGCCGAATTTGGCAGCGGGCCCACTTGCTGGCAACCGCTCGAGGCTTAGCCGGACGGCCCTGCAACGAGGCAGTAGAGATGATCGACCATGAGAAGGTGCTGGGAAGAGAACCGCAGCGGGCTCGCCTCCTTGCCGAAGTCATAGGTGACCCGGCATGGCAGCCGACCTTTGTTTTCTACATGGGCTATCCGACACTCACAGCCCGGGCCAGCCCACGGCGGCCGGCTGAGGCTGTGGTTTCTTGATGCTGGCTCGTTCGTGTCTTATTGCAACAACGGAATAACTATGCCTGATGAAATTCCCAAGCCCGCGCCCATTCCCCAGACGACTCCGAGCGCACCGCCAGAGACCGCGCCGGCCCCCCAACGCGGCCCGACCATCAACATCGCCGACGAATTCGGCACCGCCAAGCGTAACCTGCCCCCGGTTAAGCCGTTGCTGTACGCGATGGCCGGGATACTTCTCATCGTCGGCATCGCATCGTTTTTCCAGCGCGCTAAGCCCCAGGGAAGCGGTTCGCTCGATAACGTCGCCGCAGTAGGAATCCCCGGACAGAGCGCTTCGCTAGTAGCTCTCACCTTTACTTTACGCAATTCTGGGAAGAAGTCGCTATGGGTGCACGATGTTAAAGGGACACTTGTAACATCCGACGGAGAACATAGCAGCGAGGCAGTTTCTGCCGTCGATTTCGATCGCTACTATCAGGCTTTCCCGGCCCTTAAGGCGAACGTCCAGCCCGCTCTTTCCCCAGAAGACAAATTGCAGCCCGGCCAGGAAGTTAGTCGGACGGTGATCGTCAGCTTCCCCGTTACGCTTGACGCCTTTGACCAGCGCCGGTCCGTAAGCGTAGTCATCCAGCCTTACGATCAACCCGTACCTGTGACTCTGACTAAGTGACGCGAGGGATCTTCACAGTTGCGCCGGACCTACTAGATGCGATTCTATAGAGCGATGAACCCAACTCCGCACGTTCCCCGCAGCATCGCACCCTGGCTCATAGGCTTGCTTCTCCCCCTGCTTTTGGCGCTTTGCGCCGAAGCAGCGCCCGTCTCGCAAACACACAAATACTTGGTATACGTCGGCACTTACACCCAGGAAGGCAGTTCGAGTAAGGGCATCTATGCTTATCGTTTCGATCCCGATAGCGCCCAGCTGACCGGTATCGGCTTGGCGGCGGAGACCACCAATCCATCCTTTCTCGCCGTCCATCCTAATCACCGATTCCTTTATGCGGTCAACGAGGTCAGCAACTACAAAGGAGAAAAGAGCGGAGCCGTCAGCGCCTTCGCCATTGATCGGGCGACCGGCAAGCTAACACTGCTGAACCAAGTGGCGTCCAGAGGTGCTGACCCCTGTTACATAACAGTAGACAGGTCTGGAAAGTACGTTCTGGTGGCGAACTACACCGGGGGCAGCATCGCGGTATTTCCGCTGCTTCAGGATGGAGGATTGGGTGAGGCTTCGGCCTTCATACAGCACGTTGGCCACGGCACAGATCCGGAGCGCCAGGAGGGACCGCACGCTCACTCTATCGACCTATCACAAGACAACCGCTTCGCCATCGTAGATGACCTCGGCCTGGACGAAACGCTCGCGTACAGATTCGACAGCACCAAGGGTTTGCTTACTTCTAACGACCCGCCGTTCGCGAAGGCCGATCCCGGAGCGGGTCCCAGGCACTTCGCTCTTCGCCCCGACGGCAAGTTTGCCTACGTGGTCAACGAAATGGGATCCACAGTTTCTGCCTTTAGTTATGATGGTGCTGTCGGCGTCTTGCACCCGCTGCAAACGATCTCGACTTTCCCCAAAGATTTTCCCGGGCACAATGATGACGCTGAGATTGAGATCCATCCATCCGGCAAGTTCCTCTACGCCTCAAACCGCGGCCATGACAGCGTCGCAGTATTCGCCATCGATCAGGACAAAGGCACCCTGACGCTGATCGAGTACGCTCCGACGAAAGGCCAGACTCCCCGCAGTTTTGAGATCTCCCCGGGAGGCTCGCTCTTGTTCGCGGCCAACGAAAAGTCAGACAACATTGTCGTCTTCCATATCGATTCGAAAACTGGTCGCCTCACGCCTACTGGCAAGGTTCTGGAAGTAGCAGAACCCGTCTGCGTGAAATTCGTACCGCTCGACTGACAGCGTCGCTTCGCCAGGGGCTATTTCTTCTGGATAAACCTTCGCCGCACCAAATGGGTGTTGGCGTCAGGCTTGATCTCGTCGTATTTCAAACAACTGATCGAACCATCCACTTCGAGCACGGCTAGCGCGACCTCGCTGCACTGGGCGATGCCGTGCTCCCGAAGCGCGCGCTGCAGCTCGTCCATGCTCACGTGCTCCTTCTCCATGTGCGCTGGGATGGGCTGACCATCGTGAATTAACAGGCTGGGCTCACCCTGAACCACGCGCCGGAAACCTCGATTGGAGCCCGAAAGACTCCCGATCACGTAGTTCAGCAACAACAGGGTGGAAGCCGCCACCACGCCCCCGATCAGCGAAGTATCCGGCCCAGTCATCGCGTTCTGAACGGAATTGGAAAGCAGAAGCAACAGCGTGAGGTCGAACGGTGTCATCTGCCCTACCTCACGTTTGCCGCTGAGGCGCACTCCAATCAGCACGACCAGATAGATTACGCCCGTGCGGAGCGCTATCTGCAGCAGGACATTTACACCCGCCGGGAATAGCACTCCGTTCAATTGGCTGTCACCGGTGCCGGCGCGCTCTTCGGAGTACTCAGGTAGCCCGTCGCCTTCTTCTTATCCACGGTCCAGACCACCAACTCAAACAGCAAATGATCACGTCCCGAATAGAACTGAATCGGCTCGGCGATATTGCGATCCTGCTTCTCGATGGTCTTGTCGTCAGACGTCACATTCACCGTGAACTTGCCGCGCTTCTGGTCGGTCTTCTTAAGCTGAAGACTCACTGTCGCCACCGGTTGCGGCTTTGCTCCTTTGAGCAGAGTGAATTCGTAATAATTGCGGTCGCCCTTATGCTTGAGAATTTCCAAATCACCGCGGGTATTGGCGATCAGGCCGCTCTGGACTCCCAGGTCGCCGACAGCACTCTGCAGCTTTGCCTTGGTGGCTTCGAGATCAGCTTTGGTGGAAGCCACGTCAGTCTTGACCCCGCCCACATCGGTCTTGACCCCCGCTACCTCGCCGGTAACCTGGCCGAACTGCTCTTTCGATTCCTTCTCTTGTTGCGCCAGGCGGGATTCATCGGCTTTCTGTTGCGCTTGTAGCGCACCAGCGCGCTCCATCAGTTCTTTCTTAGTCATGCCAAGCTTTTGTGCGATTGTCTCTTCCTGAGCTTCCGAAGATTGCACGCGCTTTTGCAATTCCGCGACTTGTGCCTGGCTGGCGCTCAGGTCTGAAGTCAGCTTCTCGATGTGCTGTCCCGTAGTCACATATCCAAAGACGGTTGCCGCGATAAAAATGACCGCCAGGACAACCAGAATCCACTTCCCTGCACTCGACTGCTGTTCTGCCTGTATCTGTTCGCCTTCGTCCGGCATTAGTTCCTCCAGAATTAACCGCCTTAGCTGCGGGGGTCCTGTCAATTGTTTAGCAGAAGTGCCGTAGTGTCAATTAGCTCGCGGAATGGTTCGCCTTGCAGTGGGGTCATAGCGCCGGAACGCCTGGTGGATGAGGCCTGTGGAGAGACCCAGTGAAGAAACGGGGGTGAAATTCCCGAGCTGTCCGATTCGCGGCCAATATCAACGTCGAAGGGCTAGGGCTTCCCGCAACGCAGGTTCGGGATCGCGACGGATAGTGGCGGCTTGCGACCCAACTCTACCCTCGGCTCGCTTGCTGGCATCGGCCAGAATCTGCCGCTGCGACGCGTTCGCGAGAGCATCCTGCAGCTTCGCAGATTTCACCAGGCACGCGTAAGCCAGACGAGCGGGAAAGCCCGCGCTATCGAGAAAACGCCCATAGGCCAGCCAGTCTTCAGCGCTGGAGGTCCGGTCGGAGATCGAATCATCCAACTGCAAAGCGTGCTGGTAAAGCTGAAGCGCCTGATCGAGTTTCCCAGCTTCCCCTTGGAGCCCCGCTTCGTTCACGTTGGCGATGCTCTCGAGTTTGGTTTGCTTGGTCTGAGCCGCAATCGTCGCCGCCAACTCGTAAGACTGGATCGCCAGCGCTTTCTCGGACGCCCGTGCCTGGCAGTCTGCCATGCGCAGCGCGATTGCAATGACTTTCTCCGGCTGTGGACGCTTTGCCGCCGACATCTGGGCAACTGCGCTCAGGAACACTTTGTAATGACCGGCGGCGGCCTGGGCCTTGCCTTCGTGGTCGAGCTGGTTTGCCAGATAAAGATGCGCGAGCATTTGGCCGGGATCGACCGAAATCGCCCGGTTCCAGCTATCCATTGCCTGCGCGGGTTGACCAAGGCGTAGCGCCAGGACGCCGCGGTCCACGAGCAAATTTGCATCTCTAGGCGTGTATTTCAGGGATGCTTCCGTCAAAACGAAGGCTTCATCGATGCGGTCTTGCCTGACCAGGAATTGCAGTAACCCCTGGCGCGCCACGGGATCAGCCGGGTTGGCCTGTATGGCTTTTCGCCAGGCAGCTTCTGCGGGTTGCACGTCACCTTCCTCCAGCTCACGCCGGGCCAGGCGTGTCTGTAACGAACTATCGAAGGAATCCAGCGCCGCCGCACGCTGCAAATCTCGTAGGTTATCGGAATGGAGAGACAGATAATAACGGACCTGGTCCACTGTTCCACACAACAGCAGCACCAAAGCAACGCTGACACGCAGTTGCCGTGCGCCAGCAGTTCCGCCGGTAAGCCATTGCCACGCCTGTGACAATCGGCTACCGGCTCCAGAAGCTGCATCAGAAATGCGGTCACGCGAGTTCAGCAAGAGAGCCGCAATCCGCCCGTCGCGCAGCTTCCAGATGGCTCCATCCAAAAGGAAGTGGTGAATGTTCACCAGCGCGGTAAAGATCAGGAAACTCGTGGTGAAGTCGCGGTGGAAGACACGGCTCGCGAGCCAGGGTCCTGGAACAAACAGAGCGATGCCACCAGCAATGAGCACGGCGAAGTATGCCCACGAACGCCAAGGACGGCTGTTTGCACCCCCAGCCTCGCGGCGAGCGTAGTAGCTGGTAATCCACAGGTATTGCGCCGAGTGCATAACGGCCAGTATGCCCGAGCTATAACGGCTCTGCGGGATTTCCAGGCCTTTGATCAGCGAAACGCCGGCAGGCAACACAAACCACAGGAATTGCGATGAGAATAAAGTCAATGAAGGGAGTAGTTTTCGCCAGCCAGTCTCTTTTGCCAGACGTGAGAACCCAAATACAGCCAACGCAAGAAACGCTACCGCAAGCAGGATCTGCTCCCACTGGCTTACGATTGCTGGGATTCCGAGGGAAATAAAGAGAGGATCGGCGGAGGCTCCAGTATGAAAGCCGAGGAATAAAATTAAATACGAAGCAATGAAAGTGCTGTAGAGCGCTCGGCGCACTGCCGGACCCGGCTTCGCTCCCGCGCGGCGAGCGAACATCATGAACAAGCCGTAGTTCTGGCCGCTGTAGTGCCACGGACTCCATGTTAGGTAGATCGTAAAGATCCAGGGCAAAATCCGAATCCAGGAATGCGCCAGCACCGCCGTCAGCACGATCAGCGCCGTGATGTGGACCGTGAAGATGCGGTACTTGTGAAAGTCTTCCTCGCGATGGTAGGCGCGATAGATGGTAGCCATGTAGTGCGGGTAGTTGAAGAACAGCGCCAGTGCGTAGAAAGCAAGCGACCAGGCCCGCGTGCTTGACGCAATCGAAAAGTACGAGATCAACAGAAGTGGAGCCGACCACGCTCCGCACCCCACGATAAGATCGAGCCATGGACCGTAGATCCACGGCGATGCCGCGGCAGTTCCCTCGCTCGGGTTGGGCTTTGTCTTCACCATCACTGTTAGAGGTTTGAACGGATTATAGGCGGCAGAAGGGTAACCACGCGGGTAACGAAAGTAATCGAGTCTTTTACAATGCGGAGGTGAAGAATTGGGATGTAATCATCATCGGCGGCGGCATCATCGGACTCTCGTTGTCGATTGAGCTCCGAAGGAAAGGCGCGAGCGTCCTCGTGGTCGAGCGCGGCGCGCCCGGCCGCGAAGCCTCACATGCGGCAGGCGGCATGTTGGTCGACTGCCCGCTTGAAACGCCCGCCGCTCTACAACCGCTAGCTACAGCCAGCGCGCGCCTGTACCCCGAATTCGCCCGCGAGTTGGAAGTGGAATCGGACATCAAAGTTGATCTGAGAGGTCAGGGCACGATTCTGTTCCCCTCAGTGGAGCATCTTCATTCTCCGTCATTAAGGACAGCAACGCTGCCCACACCTCTGGCCGAGCTCGAACCGGTTCTCGCCGATCTCAACCATCCCGCTTTCTACCTTCACGAGCGCAGTGTCGACCCGCGCGCGGTTACCGCCGCCGCCCTGCAAACAGCTAAGCGCCGCGCTGTAGATTTTTCGTCCGGCGAAGAAGTCACATCCATCAATCTTTCCAAGGGATGCGTCGCCGGCGTCATCACGACCAAGACCTCATTCCACGCCCCAAAAGTTGTCAACTGCGCGGGCGCATGGTCGGGTCAGATCGCGCCTTTTGCCTTTCCCACGCGGCCGGTGAAAGGACAAATGCTCTGCCTAGCCGCACCCTCGCGCAATCTGCTCAAGCACGTAATCCGCACTCCAGAGTTTTACCTGATCCCGCGCAGCGATGGAAGAATCCTGGTCGGTGCCACAGTAGAGGAGGCCGGATTCGACAAGCGCACCGACGTCGCGACGATTCAGCGCCTACGCCGCGCGGCGATCAGCATTGTCCCCGAACTGCGCAACGCCAAGATTCTCGAAGACTGGGCCGGCCTGCGTCCCGGAACTCCCGACGCATTGCCGATACTAGGCGTAACCGCCACTCCTGGTTATTACGTCGCCACCGGCCATTTTCGCGACGGCATTCTCCTCGCTCCAATCACGGCGCAGTTGATGGCCGAAGTAGTTACTGACAAGAAGCCGTCATTTGATCTTGACGCGTTTTCGCCGTCCCGCTTTTCGAGTCTTGTAGTTTAGAAATCTCTCGAGACTCTTTTACAGCTTCTCTTCAAAGACTTCCAGATCAGGCTTGCTACACTGAGACGCATGGGGCAGAACGTCATCGCCGTAATCGCTACCTTACTGCTTTTGGTGCTTTTTTCCCCAGGGGGTGTGTCTTTGGGGTTCGCGCAGGAGGGGTCAGCTTCAACGAGCAAGGAGGGGTCTGGGACGTGGAGCCGACCGGCCGCCGCCGGATCAGACTCGCCCCAGCGAAGCGAAGGATGCAAGCTCGGTACCTACGCGGGCACAATTCCGCTGAGCCACTTGCAGGATTATGCTCCCGGCGACGAGGATTTTCGGGGCGGCATGACTTGCACCTTCCGAATCAATCAGAGACTTCCACTTTTCACTTTTCATTTTGCCGGCGAGGAAGATAATACTCTCGGCAGCTTCGATATCACCGCGGGAACCAGCTCCAAAGTGATTCAAACCATTGATAACACGACCGACCCCAACGCGATCGCGCCAGCGAAGGCCCAGAGTGTGCTTGCCGTGGTTGATGCCAATTTCGACGGCTATCAGGATCTCCAGCTGATGAACCAGTGTGGAGCGACGGGAAATTGTTCGTACGATTTTTATCTATACGATCCAAAGGAAAACCGATTTGTTCACAACGATTTTCTGAGCAATCTCACAACCCCTTCGTTTGATCAGTCAAAGAAGCAGGTGACGACCAGTTCAAACAGCAGCGTCTCTGATTGGGAAAACGAAACCTATCGGTACCAGAGTGATGGTCGATACACGTTGATCCACAAAGAGGTGTCGGAATGGGATCGGAAAACCAGCACGGTCACAGTGAAGTCTTACGAACTCAGGAATGGCAAAATGGAATTAGTTGACTCTACAACAACCCCGCAATAATAGTCTGGGTTCTAATCGGCTCCGCGACATCGCTTCCCTCTGCGGTGCAGCGGTATACTGTTGCGTTTCCTTGCACAACCTGTAAACGCGCGTCTAGCCCAGAAAGGATCAACTCATGGCCTCTCCCGCAGTGGATTTTGCCCGCAATAATCAGCAGCGTTTCCTGAGCGAACTCAAGGATCTTCTCCGGATCCCCAGCGTCAGCACCCTCGACGAGCACAAACCGGACGTAGAGAAAGCCGCCGATTTCGTAGCCAACGAACTCCGCCGCATTGGCATGGAAAACGTCGAAGTCATCCCCACCAAGGGGCATCCTCTCATCTACGCTGACTGGCTGCATGCCCCAGGCAACCCCACGGTTCTCTGCTACGCACATTATGATGTGCAACCGCCTGACCCGCTCGATGAGTGGCTTACTCCCCCCTTCGATCCCACCGAACGCGACAACAACATCTACGCCCGCGGAGCGGTAGACGACAAAGGCCAGCTATGGATGGAAGTAAAGGCCCTCGAATCGCTCATGAAGTCCGGCAACGGCAAACTCCCCATCAACGTCAAAGTAATTTTTGAAGGCGAGGAGGAAGTGGGTGGCGAATCCATCGCCGCGTATGTCCGCAACCAAAAGTCCAAGCTGAAGGCCGATTTCGCCCTAGTCTGCGACACCGAACTCTTCGCTCCCAACCTACCCACCCTATGCGTTGGCCTGCGCGGCCTGGTCTATACAGAAATCGAAGCCGTTGGTCCCAAGGTTGACCTGCATTCAGGCGTCTATGGCGGCGCGGCGCCCAATCCCTTCTTTGCGCTGATCGAGATCATCAGCAAGCTGAAAGACGCAAAGGGAAAAATATTGATTCCCGGCTTCTACAAGAATGTGAAAGCGCCCAGCAAAGACGAACTCAAAGCCTGGAAACGCCTGCCCTTCAATGAGGAGCGTTATCTCAAAACTGAAGTTGGCTCGAAGGTCCTCACAGGTGAGCCCGGCTATTCGGTTCTATATCGCACCTGGGCACGCCCCACGCTCGAAGTTCACGGCATGCCCGGCGGATTTATCGCGGCCGGCGCCAAGACCGTGATTCCAGCGAAAGCCGCGGCCAAGGTCTCGATGCGCCTTGTGCCCAATCAGGATCCAGACGACATCATCAAGCGCTACACGGCCTTCGTGAGGAAGCTCACGCCCAAAGGTATCGAAACCAAAATTAAGGTGTGGAGCAAGGGCCCAGCCAGCGTTGTCGGCACCGACAACCCATATATCAAAGCCGCGACTGAGGCGTTACACGAAACATTCAAGAAAGATACAGTGTTCATTCGCAGCGGTGGATCGATCCCCATTGTCAACGACATCTATCAGGCTTTGAAAATCCCCAGCGTGATGATGGGCTTCGGTCTGCCCGACGACAACCTCCACGCCCCCAACGAAAAGTTCCACATCCCCAATTTCCACCACGGCATAGAAACCATCTGCCGTTTCTTCGAAAGGCTGGGAGGGAAGTAAAGAACGACACTGCCTGTGCGGGGACAGCCGCCTTGGCTGTCCCGCTAAGCCAGCGAGGCGCGTTTTCGGACCGATAAGGCCGGAATCGTTGTCTTAGATCGCCAGTTGCGCTACCATAATCCTGCTCTCGCGGTTATCCCACCTCGTCCTTCCCTCACCCATAAACCAGGCAATTGCTACAATGCATGTCCAACCCAACGCGCTCGCTCTTAGGGCCATACAATATATGGTGTTATATTGCTTGACCCCACCCCAATTTCACCGTTACAGTAGCTTAAATTTGTGCCCACCCGATCCAGCCCGGGACGGCAGAAATCCGGGCAAGCGCCGTTTCAGCGCTGGAGGTATCAGTCTGGTAAACAGGTCGGCACACGGCAGTTCGCCGGGCAGCAGATCCGGCAACTGGCCTCTGACCACTGGCAACTGTTTTTCCCAAGGAGTTCACGTTGCTTAAACTGAAGCGGCTTCAGATTCTCGGCTTCAAATCGTTTTGCGACCGCACCGACCTCAAGTTTCACGGGGACGGAATCGCCGCCATCATCGGTCCCAACGGCTGTGGCAAGTCGAACATTGCCGACGCCATTTCCTGGGTGTTGGGCGAGCAGTCTGCCAAGACTCTGCGCGGATCGCGCATGGAAGACGTGATTTTCGCCGGCACGCGAGATCGCAAACCCACGGGCATGGCTGAAGTCTCGCTCACTCTTATCGATCCCGAAGAATATCCCGGTCCCGACGCTGACGCTCCTACTGAGATCGATATCCAAGATGAACTTCCCGCGAGTGCCGAAGCCTTGCGACGTCCAGCCGAAGACTGGGACGAAGCAGCCATCCGCGCTCGCACCGCCGACGAAACCGAGCGCGCGGTGGAAGAAGCCCAACCTGGCCGGCTCGAGGAAGTGAAGACGGACGCACTAGAGATTCCGCGATCGAAGCTAAGCATGCTCGCGGTCGCCTTCCCCGACGACGAACCCGTATTCGCCCTGCCGGTGCACGCAGTCGTGCCCATCGCAACTTCTGCGGCCGTAAGCGGAGCAACCCAGGTGGTGCTTAAGATTCGCCGCCGGAAATTCGACCAGCAGCAATTCCGCACGGGGGAAATGGTTGTCACGCGCCGCCTGTTCCGTTCCGGCGATAGTGAATACTTGCTCAATGGCAAACTCTGCCGCCTGCGCGACATTCAGGAACTTTTCATGGGAACCGGCCTGGGACCCGAGACGTACGCCTTGATCGAGCAAGGACGCATCGGCCAGATTCTCAGCAGTCGCCCTACTGACCGCCGGGCGATTCTCGAAGAGGCTGCCGGAATCACGAAGTTTAAGACCAAGAAGCGCCTAGCCGAAGCTCGCCTCGAGGATGCCAAACTGAATTTGGCCCGCGTGAACGATATTTTCGACGAAGTCACGCGGCAGATGAATTCGCTGAAGCGCCAGGCGTCCAAAGCGGAGCGCTACGCCAAGTTGCGCGAAGAGATGCGCGCCCAGCTGCGCGTGGTCCTGGCCAGCAAGTTTGCCGCTATCGACCAGGAAGGCACTGAGCTCGACGCCCAGCTCAATGCTCTGGCCGACGATATGCACCACCGCACGGAATCGGTTCAGCAATTTGAGTCGGAGCATGGACAAAGCACCGAGCGTGGCTATGCTATTGAGGGTGAGCTCCGCGACAATCGTGATCGCCTGAGCCAGATCGATTTGGAAATCGATCGCGCGCGCGCCCGCCGCCTGCACAATAATGAACGCTGTGCCGAACTCGTAGTTCGCTCAGCCTCGGAGGAAGCGGAGTTGGCCCAGGCCAGACACCGCCTGACAGCGCTTGAGGCCGAGCGCGATTCTAACCTGCAAGTTCTGGAATCTGCCGCCGGTGACTTGGCCGCAGCCCGGCACGAGCTGGGGCTCTCCCAGCAGGAAGCTGCTGCTGCTGCAGCCTCGCTCGCTGAACTCGAACATCAGCAGGAGCAGTCTCGCGTCGCTATCTTTGATGCGGTGTCGTCGGCCTCGCAGCTTCGCAACCAGATGGCGCAAGCCGAAGAGCGCCTCGTGGGCACTGATCGCGAGGCCCGGCGTCTGCAAGCTGAAATCAGCAGCGCCAATCTCCAGGTGGATGCCTTCGGCGGCCGGCGCGGACAACTCGCCCTAGAGTTCGAGACGGTAACGCAGCGCGTAACCGGCATCACCGAGGAGATCAGCCAGCTTCGCCAGCTGATCGATGCCCGCCGCGTCGATGAGACGAGAGCACGGACTCATCTCGATGTGCTCCGCGCCGAGTTTGCCACAGCTCTGGGCAAGAAAGGCTCTCTGGAGTCAGTTATCGCAGAACACGGATACTCCACGGAGTCGGTTCGCCGCCTTTTCCAGTCGGGAGTAATGCAGAGTGGCCTCGCTCCGGTCGGCGTGCTCGCCGATTTTCTTGAAGTGGAGCCGCGCTTTGAGCGTGTCGTCGAAGACTTCCTCCGCGACGAGCTCAACTACATTGTGGTCAAGTCCTGGGATGCCGCCGACGAAGGTCTCCGCCTGCTGCGCAGCGATGTCGACGGCCGCGCCACTTTCCTAGTTCATCCCGAGGACTCGCAGGCCAAGTTTTCTTTCGTCCTTGACGAAGCCGCTCATTGTGCGCCGCCCACCGCTTCCATCGTGCCATTGAAGCACACCATCCGCGTTCTCGACGGCTTCGGGAAGTCGCTGGAAGTCATTCTTCCCAAGCTTCGGGACGGCTACATCGTCCCCGGCTCTGAGACTGCACGTGGTTTGGCTCTGGAGAATCCCGACGCGTTCTTTTTATCCCAATCCGGAGAATGCTTCCACAATGTAACGGTCACCGGCGGCAAACAGCGCGCCGAAGGCCCGCTTTCGATGAAGCGCGAACTCCGCGAAGTTCTCCGGCAGCTTGAGGATATGGAGCGTGCTCTTCGTGACGAGGAAATGCGGGTGCTCACGCTCGGCCGAGAAATTAAAGATCTCGCTTCCCTTCTGGAACGTCTCGACGAGGAAAAACGAGCGGCTGATCATCAGTCAATGACTTCGGGCCACATGTTGCAGCAGCTCGATTCGGAGATGGCCCGCGTAACGGAGCGCATGAACATTTCGCAGGCGGAGTTGCACCGCCTTGCCGCAGAACGCTCTGATCAAGAATCCATCATCGCGATACGGCAGTCGGAGTTCGCCGCCCTCGACGAGACTCGCGCCCAACTTGAGCAGCAAATCGCGGCCGCCCAGGAAGCTCTCGGTGCCTTGCGTCAGCGTCGCGAAGATGCGGCCCAGACAAGCTCGCAGCGGGTCGCCCGGGTCGCGGCACTGGAAGAGCGGCATCGATCCGCCACGTCTGTGCTTTCACGCATCGATTCCCTCTTTACCGAAATGGAAGAACGCCTGCATATGCTGGGCTCGCAAATTGAGGCTGCTGCCGTGGAAAAGCTGCAGCGCGAAACGGAGAATCTTCAACTCGAACAACAAACTGCCGACTTTGAGGCCGAGCGCAACGCAGGCCGGGCGCGGGAGGGGCTGCTTCAATTCGAAAAGGATCAGCTCCGCGCCCGTCTCTCTGAAATCGACGACCTTCTCCGCCATTCCCGCCAACTCCTCGATCAGGCCCGCGACCGCCGGGGCGAATTGCAGGCAGCCGCCGCCAAGCTGCAAGCCGACGCCATGTACATGGCGGAAACTTGTCTGAACGAGCTCGGAATCGAGCGCGCAGCTTTGCTGGCCGACACCACCCTAGCCCTCGTGACCGGCGAGGAACTGGCGGGTTGCGATCAGCGTCATCGCGACATGCGTGCCAAGCTGGAAGCCATGGGCCCGGTCAACATGATGGCGCTCGAAGAGTATCGCGAGACCGCCGAGCGGCACACTTTCCTTGATACGCAACGCAAAGACCTGATTTCCTCCATCGACAACACAACCGCGACCATTCGTGAGATTGAAGAAGTCTCGCGCCAGAAGTTCCAGGAAGCCTTCGCCAAAATCAACGAGAACTTCGGGGAAACTTTCAAGAAACTCTTCGGCGGCGGACACGCCTTCATGAAACTGACTGACGAGGAAAACTCGACGGAGAGCGGCATCGACGTAGTCGCATCCCCTCCCGGTAAGCGACTGCAGAGCGTGCTGTTGCTCTCGGGAGGCGAAAAAGCGCTAACCGCGCTGGCTTTGCTGGTCGGTATCTTCCAGTTCACGCCCAGCCCGTTCTGCATCCTTGACGAAGTCGACGCCCCTCTGGACGAAGCAAACATCACACGCTTCACCGACCTTGTTAAAGAAATGAGCTTGAAGACGCAGTTCGTTCTTATCACTCATAGTAAAAAGACCATGAGCATCGCGCCCGTCCTTTACGGTGTGACCATGCAGGAGCCCGGCGTCTCGAAGCTGGTTTCCGTGCGCTTCGGAGCGGCATAGATCAATTGCAGGTCGGATGCGGGGGCTGAGTTCCGTTTCGGAACCTTTCGGCTTCGAGCCTTCCTGTTTTGGAACCTTACGACAGGAGGGGTGAACTCTTTTAAGTATCAATTCCGTGGTATCGAGGATACTGAATCTGGCATCAAATCTGCAGGAGGAGTTGCGATGTCGGTATTTGACGAGAAATATCGAGTCGTAGCGGTCGAGAGCGACCGCTTGCTTTTGCGAGGAGTTCATAGCGGCGATGTGCTGACCATCGTCAATTCCGAGCCCGAGGTTCCTCTTACCCAAGAAGAGTATCCGCTGGGCAAGTTGATCGCGCTCACTGACCCATCCAGTACGCCTCTGAACT
Source organism: Candidatus Sulfotelmatobacter sp. (assembly GCA_035486795.1). Lineage (GTDB taxonomy): Bacteria > Acidobacteriota > Terriglobia > Terriglobales > Acidobacteriaceae > Sulfotelmatobacter. The sequence goes on from DATHMS010000003.1 coordinate 15,380, forward strand.
AAGGGCCGATCTGTATTTCAAGCAGGAAAAACCAGCAGCCTGGGAGCTGTGTCACTCACGATGTCACCGGAATCTGCATCGTACTCGCCGAACCCGTGCCAATGGAGTTAATCTAAAGGACTGAAGGCTTAGGAGGGGTGCGTGCGCTGCGGACGTTGCGGCAATGAGAATGATACGACCAACCGTTTTTGCGGAATGTGCGGAGCGTCTCTGGTGTCAACGCCTCAGGCTGCCAGCCAGTTTCCCACCCCTGCAGAAAACGTAGCGGCACCCAGCCAGGCTGCGGTTCCGTTGCCGCCGGCTCCGGTGCAGTCTGCACCCAGGCATGCCGTCGAAGCGACCCTCGCTGGGCCCGCAGGAGTGAGCAGCGCAACCGCGGAACGGCGTCCGGCTCCGCTTCGGTCCGAAGTTCGGCCTGAGGTTCGGTCCGAAGTTCGGCCGAGCGCGGGACCGGTAATCACTGGGCACTCCTTTCTTGGGTTGAGCACGCCTGGACCTGCCGCAGGTCGTCACGCTGAGCATGATCCGCTGCGGCCGTCCTCCAATCTGGACTATCTTCTCGAGGATGAGGAAGAACCAAAACGAGGCTCGGGCAAGCTGATTCTGTTCGTGGTCGCTCTGGGGCTGGCGGTAGGATTCGGCTATCTGCATTGGAAGCAAGGAGGCTTCGACTGGCTGAATACGGGCGACAAGAAATCGGCGGCGGCGAAGCCGACGGCTAACGCGGCACAGAGCCCGGATTCCGGGAGCGCGACCGGACCAGCAACGCCGGGCGGCTCCGCTCCGGCTGCTGGCGCCAGCGACACCGGGATGGCTCCAGCCACAGGTGGCGCAACCGCGGGCGCAGTGGAGCCTGCCGCTGGGCAGGTAATTCCCCCGCAGACCACTCCGCAGGCTCAGGTTCAGGCCCCTCCCGCTCAAACTGCTTCTTCCCAGGCCGGTACTGCTCAGACCCAACCAAGCGATCCCAACCTGCCGACGGCGTCCGCGCCCCAGCCTGCGGCTTCTGATGCTGACAAGCAAACGCCTCCTACGGCACCGCCTCCTGAGCCGAAAGCGCCGCCGCGCAAGCCCTCGCCAGCGAGGGTTGAGGCGGCTAAGCCGGTTGATCCTGTGACTGAGGCCGAACGCTATATCTATGGCCGTGGGGTGCGGCAGGACTGTGACCACGGCCTGCGGTTGATGAAGCCGGCAGCGGAACAGTCCAATACGAAGGCGATGATTTCGTTGGGCGCGTTGTACTCGACCGGAACGTGCACGCCGCGTGACTTGCCTACGGCCTACCGCTGGTTTGCCCTGGCTCTCCACAAGGATCCCGACAATCAAGCGTTGCAGGACGACCTGCAGAAATTGTGGAGTCAGATGACGCCGCCAGAGCGTCAACTTGCCATCAAGTTGAGCCAGTGAGCGAGGGTTTCTCCTTTGAGCTTGTTCTGCCGCTTACCTCTCGTTCAATCCTCTGGTCGATTGGTCTTTCGGAGCCGGTTTGCGCCGTCTTAATACTCAAAGTAGCGATCACCACCAAACATCTAGAGCAAGCCATGGTCTAACGACGGTCTATCTGAACCGCCGTCGGATGGATCTCTGTCTTAAGGCTTCGGCATACAGACCCAATCGCTTGCCCGGGGTGCTATCCGGCTGCTATGTTTTCGCCACAGCCTTAAAGGCGGTTTCCTAGATGCAAGGCAATCCGCTAGAGCTGATTTTGCGTACATCTATCTAAGGAATGGACCTCGCGATTGTTGAGCCCGCAACCACACGGCATTTCGGCGGATCTGGCCCTGGTGACGGGGCTGAAGTCTGGCGATCAGGGAGCGATGGCGGAGCTCTATGACCGCTATTCTTCAGTGGTGTACGCGGTTGCCTTGCGAGTGCTGGGCGATACCGGAGCAGCCGAAGATGTGCTGCAAGAAGTCTTCTTGCAATTGTGGCGCAAACCGAGCGCCTTCGATGCGGCGCGCGGCAGTCTGGGAAGCTGGCTGGCCGTGATCACGCGCAATAGAGCGATTGACTCCCTCAGAAAGCGGCGGCCTGAAACGGACATTGAGGACATTGTGTTGTCAGTGGCGCCCGATCTGGCGGGAGAGGCGGAGCGGGCGCGGGCGGCGGAGAAAGTGCGCGGCGTGATGGGAACGATGGCTCCGGCGCAGCGCAGTGCACTCGAGATGGCTTATTGGGAAGGCATGAGCCATTCTGAAATCGCCGACAAAACTGGAGAACCATTGGGGACGGTTAAGACGCGCATTCGCGCGGGGTTGATTCTGTTGCGGAAGGCGTTTCAGGGGTGAGGCGATAGCGGAGCTGTGGTCCGCGGGCAACCGTGGCAGGTGTCCCCTCATGTAGGCATGGAGAGATGAGCGAGCACGAACAATACGCTGATGATCTTGCACTTTATGCGCTGGATGCGCTGCGAGGAGAGGATCGCGCGCGGGTGGATGCGCATCTCGCGACTTGTGCGGCTTGCCGGCTGGAACTGGAGGAACTGCGCGGCGATACGGCATTACTGGCGCTGGCCGCAGCGGGGCCGAGGCCTCCGCAACGGGCGCGGAAGAGGCTACTGGATGCGGTGGCACGCGAGGGGCGCGGAGCAGACGCGCTCTCGCGAACTACGCGAGAAGATGTGAGACCCTCGCGTGGCCAGGGGGGTGGGCCCGGTTGGTGGGGATGGTTAGGCTGGGCCGCTACGGCGGCGGTGGTGGTTTTCGTGCTTTCGCTGTGGCGAGAGAATTCCGCGCTGCGGCAGACTCTGGTGTCGGCGAGTTCGCAAGCGGCGCAGAGCAGGCGCGAACTGGAACAGCTGCGGCGGATCGCGAGGCCCATCCTGGACCCGGAAGCACAGCGGGTCACGCTGGTTTCGACAAAGGCTGCGCCTCAGCCGCAGGGTAAGGCATTCTATTTGCGGAACCGTAGTAGTCTGGTTTTCCTGGCGAACAATATGCCGGCGCTGCCGCCGCACAAGGCTTATGAGCTGTGGCTGATTCCCGTTAGCGGCGCCCCCATTCCTGCGGGGGTGTTCAAGCCCGATGCACAGGGCAGCGCTAGCGTGGTGAATCCGGTGCTGCCGGAAGCAGTTGAAGCAAAGGCGTTTGCGGTCACCGTCGAAAATGAAACTGGGGCAGCTGCGCCGACTATGCCGATTCTGATGGTGGGAGCTGGTGAGTGAGGGCGTGTATGAGGAAACTCGAAGCTCCTGAGGAATTCATAGCAATGCTTGAAAGCGCGGCAGAATGCCTTGCTGGGATTGGCGCGACAGCCCCTTGGACTCAGCTCAAGGCAGCCGAGGCGGCTGTCCCCTTATGGCTTTACTTGTCCAAGACTTTGGTTGCTTTTGGCGCATCGCCATGCTCTTTTCGATAGGCACGGGCCACGTCGCCTAGCGGAGTCTCGTACGGCAGTGACCCGAGTTCCGACAGCGGGACCTCGCCCTTAGCATAGGTGTAAGGGGAGATGGTACTGAGCAGGCTGGTTTCCGTCGCCATGGAGTGCTCAGAGGCGTGCCCAGGATGCTCCGTCATCTGCATGGGCTGGGCTGTACCGCTCAGGAGGGGTGCGTTTTGGGCAAAGGCGGCCGTGGCGCAGAGAAAACAGAGAACGATGATTGTAGTTTTCATAAAGATGATCCTGTCCGGGGGAAATTGCACATTGATATGAAAGAACTGGTGGAATGCCCGATTAGCGCGGCTTCCGAAGGTATTAGGGCAATCGGCATACCAAACCGGGGCAGGTACGATTCGAGTTAGGGGTGGTAATACTGCGCTAGACGCAAGGATTTGCACATGTGTGGAAGAACGCGGTCTGGAGCGGTCTAGCCCATGCTGTCGCGACGGGACAGGCGCGGTGGGGTAAGTGCCTTGCGGGACTGCGCGTTACGTAGATTCCCTTCCGGCTTCGCTCGCGGCCTGCTTTCGACTCCAGATGTGCCTCGCGTTCGCGAGGCCAATATCCCGCTTATGATGACAACTTGAGGAGGGCGGCATGAGACTGCATGTGCCTCTCGCAGAAATCGCTCTGGTGCTCGTTCTGTCAGTTGTTTTGCTGCCCACGGGCTTGTCGGGGCAGACCGACTGCGAGAATGGCAACGGGGCGCTGGATTCGGCACCACCGAAGACGATGAGCGTGCAGGACGTAACCCAGAAGCTGGGAGCTACTGAGGCAGCCGCGAAGCAAGCGCGCCTGCACTACATCTACACACAGGACGTTCTCGTGCAGACGCTTAGTGGTCAAAACGTGACGGGGGCGTTTCACGAAGTGACGAATGTTTCCTATGACGAGAAAGGCAGACGACAAGAGAAGGTAACATTTGCGGCCCAATCGACGTTGCGCGGGGTTCAACTTACGCAAGAAGACATGGAAGATATTCGCGTCTTCATGCCGCTCATGCTGAGCAGTGAAGACCTCACCCAGTACAACCTGACCTATAACGGGCAGCGGCACGTGGACGACCTGGATACATTCGAGTTTCATGTAGAGCCCAAGAACAAAGAAAAGGGTAAGCGATATTTTGAAGGACGAATCTGGGTGGATGCGCAGGATTTTCAGATCGTGAAGGTGTGCGGCAAGAGCGGTCCGGAACTTATACGGACGGGTAAGCATCAGCACTCGGATTTGCGGCCTACATTTGTGACATATCGCCAACAGGTGGATGGAGGCTACTGGTTTCCGGCGTACACACGATCGGATGACAATCTGCAGTTCAAGGCGGGGTCGGTACATGTGCGGGAAACCATCAAATTTAACGGGTACCAGCGCACCACGCAGTAAGGACGAACTAACTCAGGAACGGTGCGCCCGAAAGCGAGTTGCCTCAAAGGCGGTCTTGCGACGCGCCGAGTGTGAGTAAGCGGCTCAGCCTTCGACTGCAGTTTGGGCACTTCCATATCGCTTGAAAACCGAATCGCGCGAGATCACGCCCTCCAGTTTGCGCGAATTCGCGCGATTGACGACGGGCACGATTGCGTAATCATTCACGTAGCGGAGGGCAGAGTCCAACGGGAGATCAGGATACAAACCAGGGAGAGACTGCGGCGGTAGAACGGAGCCGAGCGTGTGTTCGCCTTTGCCTTCGCGGAATAGGCGAAGGAGTTGGTCGCGACTGATGGTGTTCCAGCCACTGGGATGCATGCGCACGAGGAACGTGGAGTCGGTGGAATCCTGAACCCGGCGGGCGTTAGCGTCGACATAGTCTTCGGAGTTGAGGATTGTGGCCGGGACCGGCAGCATGGCATCTTCGACGCGGAGGATTGCTTCTTCGCGTTCTTCTTCAAGCGAAGGCAGTATGAGCCCATCCTGGCGTGTGAGCATGTCGAAGATGGGAACGGTTTGCAAGCTCCGCGAGATGAGGTAGGAAAATGTGTTGGCGACGATAACGGGAACGATGATCTCGTAGTTGCCACTGACTTCGAGGACCATGAAGACGGAAGTCATGGGGACACGGAGGAACCCAGCAAACAAGACCCCCATGCCGACCAGGACATAGGTTCCGGTAGATCCGGTGAGGTGGGGAAAAAAGAAGTGTTCTATGTCGCCGACGGCGCCACCGAGCATGGCTCCGACGAAGAGCGTAGGTGCGAACATGCCGCCGGGAGCGCCACTGGCGAAAGACAGCGTAGTGGCGAGAATTTTCAGAACGGCCAGGACGGCGAGGAATTTCCAGGCGTACTGGCCGTGCATAGCCTGGTCCATGGAATCGTAACCCGCACCCATGACCTGAGGTGCACCGAGAAACGCGATGAAGCCGATGAGCAGTCCGGCGAGCGCGGGCTGAAGGTATTGTGTCCAACGCGGCAGGCGCTTGAGGCGAGGGCGCAGATAGCCGATCGACTTGGCGAAGATGACCGAGGCCAAACCGCCGACAATGCCGAGAACGGCGTAGGCGAGCAGTTCGGCGGGACCCTTAAAAGTGGTGACAGGAATTCGGAAGAGCGGTTCGCTGCCTAGAAACCAGCGCACGATCACGACACTGGAAACGGCAGAGAGGACTACAGAACCGAGAATGCCGGCGCTCCAGCGTCCGATGACCTCTTCGATGACGAACAGTACGGCGGAGATGGGAGCGTTGAAAGCGGCAGCCAAACCGGCGGCAGCACCGACCGGAGCCATGAGCCGGAGTTTTTCGCGCGAGATTTGCAGCTGGCGCCCGAGCGCAGAAGCGATACCGGCTCCGATCTGGAGCGAGGGATCTTCGGGACCAAGCGATTGACCGGAGCCGATAGCAATCGCAGAGCAGATGAATTTTCCGATGGCAGTGCGGAAGGGGATAAATCCGTTGAAGATGTAGAGTGCGGCCTTGGTTTGGTTCACGCCACTGCCGCGGATGTTTGGGAACACGTGCAACACAAGCAGGGCTACGACCAGGCCGGCGAGCGAGGGAACCGCAAACAGGCGCCAACTATGGGTTTGCGGGAGCGGCCCCAGCAAAGCCAGGTGCATCCAGTCAATGGCGAGGCGAAAGCATACGACGGCGAGGCCGGAAAAGATTCCAATGAAGACAGAGAGAATGAGAAAGAAGGCTTCTTCGTTAAAAACACCTTCGAGAGTGGAGAACAAGCGACGGGAAGTTTGGAATCGTGGCCCTGTGACTCGCGATGATGACACCACAGAATTGGCGCTAAGGTCTGGATTACTCATTGGCCGGCGTCCTCACCTTTTGGGAGATCAGGAGCAGCGCGAGGTCGACGCCTTGCGGCTGGCCACAGATTGCCGCGGTCTGCTGTTCGATTTGGAAGACAATGTCCATGATGTTGTCGGGGAGGTCGGCTTCGGCAGGAGAGTGGAGGCGAGCCAGGTCGGGCTGTGTGGCAATCCAGCGAGATTGCAAGCTGGAGAGAGGAGACATTGGGGAAGGTGTCGCGGCATTGAGGTCAACGCCGGTCTGCCGGGCGCACTCGGTAAGACGCTTTTCGGCCTGGGCAAATGCGGCAGCCATGCGGCGATTGCGTTCCGCGTCGGAGATGTGACTCTGGAAAGGGTTGGTTCGGAGAACGAGATCGGTGGATGCGAGAAGCTGGAGAGTGCTGGCATCCTGAGGATTGGCGCTGATGGCAGCCTGCAAATAGCGTTGAGCGGCAGCGTAGTCGCCGGCGTGGTAGGCGGACTGGCCAGCCCCGGCCAGGGCGGCGGGGTTAGAGGGATCGAGGTGGAGAGCCTCTTCATACTGGGCTAGCGCCCCGGCGTCGTCTCGTGCTTGAGCAAAAAGCTGAGCGGCCCGGAAATGCGAAGCGGGATCGGGCGGCAAGGAAGTTGCGAGGGCGATGAGTTCCGACTCAGCATTCTTGAAAGCGCCCTGGTTGAGCAGGAACTTGATGAGCTCAATGCGGGCGTTGGTGCGGTTAGAGTCAGGATCAGCGTTCCAGACTCCGTACATGGCATTGTGGTAATAGCGAGTGGCGTCTTCGATGGAACCACGGTGTGCCGCGACACGCGCGAGCGCCAAATTGACAGCGGCATCTTGCGGGGAGCGCTGCCAGAGGGCGATGAGATAAGATTCGGCTTCGTCGAGACGTCGGGGGTCGTTGCTGTCGCGCAGGGCTCGGGCCAGCCAGAGCTGGTACTCGGAGTTGGTGGGATCGCAAGTGAGGGCGGCGCGGAAAGCCGCGATAGCGTCGTCGTAGCGGGCTGCGTTGGCGTCGGCAAGACCTAACTGGTAGAGCTTGCGGCCGCGGGCTTGTTGATTCGCGGTGAAGCGGGCGACGAGGTGATTGACAGCGGCGAATCCGGTAGCGGCGGCGAGAGTGAGTAGTAAGAGGATAACCGGCGCGGAGCGAGGAATCAGTTTGGGGAACCTCCAGGACATATCTCGTATCACGATATCATTTTGCGGCCAGATAGCGGCGAGATGAGCGCAAAAGTGGGCTTGGAAGGTTCCGGTTCAGGTAAGATACTTCGTCCGCTGGAACCGTCCAAGAATGAATCGCGAATTTCACAAGGGATACAGTCAGGAACTGAATCGGGAGATGGAAGCGTTGGTTTTCGGGCACGCGGGGACGCCGCTGCTCGTGTTTCCCACCTCAATGGGGAAGTTTTTCGAATACGAAGACCGCGGAATGATCGGAGTACTGGGGCCGAAGATCGAACGCGGCGATCTGCAGGTGTTTTGCCCCGACGGCGTCGATACCGAAAGTTGGTACAACAAGAGTGTGCATCCCAAGGTGCGGGTGCTGCGGCATTTGCAATACGAGCGCTACATTCTGCATGAGTTTTTGCCGTTTGTACGCTGGAAGAATCAGACGCCGCGGCTGGCGATGACCGGGTGCAGCTTTGGGGCTTACCATGCGGTGAATTTTGCTTTCAAGCATCCCGACGTGGTGACGCATTGCGTGAGCATGAGCGGATCGTTCGATATTCATCAGTTTCTGGATGGGTATTACGACGATGACTGCTACTTCAATTGTCCGCCGGATTATTTGCCGAATCAGAATGATGATTGGTTTCTGAGCCGTTACCGGCAGATGAAGATTGTGCTGGGATCAGCGGATTGGGATATATGTCTGGACGCCAATGTGAAGCTCTCGGCGATTTTGAATGGCAAGGCGGTGCCGCACTGGCTGGATATTTACAATGACAATTCGAAGCATGACTGGCCGCTGTGGCAGAGGATGGCGGGAAAGTATTTCTAGGGGGAAATCCTCGTGATGAACGCGCCGGGTGCACTCGGCTATTGACAGGGGCACACCGAGCAAACTTCCTACCGCGGCGGAAACTGTGGATTTTCTTCTTTTTCTGGAAAGATGGCATCCGCAAAGTGAGCATCTGGTTGCAGGATCATTAGAGCTTTCAAGCGTCGTATGATTTCGTTGCCATAGGGCGTACCCTCGAGTTGAGCTCGAGTCATTGATACTTCCGTCAGAATGTCGCGCGGCCCGAGATAAAGAAGTGCGTCGGCACCGTGTTTTAGGTCTGGCTTACTCTGCGGATATCCGCCCTCGATGAGCGACCGGGCAGGCAGCTTCCCAATCCACCCACTAGTGGATACGATCGTGGGCGCGACCCATGAATCGAAGCGAGGGTCCATACGATCCTGGTCGCCAGTCGTGTTGGTCCCAAATATGATCAAATAGGTTTTCGCTCCGGACCGGCGCAACTTTGGCTCGATGGTGGGTCCAGGTCCAATGGAGGAATTGCGCAAGAAATGCATTGCGCCCATGATTAGCAATGCGCGATGGTTCTTCGCCAGTACCTCATCTCTCACCACCTGCGCGTACCAGTCGTCGCGATGACTCGCATACGGGGTAACATCCTGCTCGTCATTCACTTTGTCCCAGTCGACGGGGGGATCGCCGCAAACGATTCGCATCTGGTGCTTTCCACGCCGCCTTATGTTAGTTTCGCGGACAGCGTCATAGAGCCCAGCGACTGCCGGGGACTGAGGGCCAGTCAAGCCTACAGTATTACGCCATGCCTTCTGAACCTCCTCCATCGGAATATCTTCTCCGCTCACGTACGCATCCACCGATTTTTGGTATAGCGAATTGCCCATTTCCAATACGATGTCGTCAACCCGGTCCGCAAAGTCAGGGGTGGCCACCAACGATCGGTACCAGTCGTACTCCTGCTTGTTTGAGTGAATCTCGCCGATCATGACGATGTTATGGGTTTCGAAGGCGCGCAGCACAGCGACCGTCGCGTCTTGCGGCTTGGGATTATCCTGAGCTTCGATTGGCCTAGACAAAAGAGAGACTGTGGCAAACAGCAGGAGGTAGTGTAACCTTTTCATTCACAACTCTCCCGAGCGCATCTTAGAGAGCTCTCGGAGCAATCTTAATAGCGGTCGGCTCACTGAGGAAACATTTTTATGAAGAAGATTGGGGTTTTGTTTGGGATGGAGAATACGTTTCCGCCGGCGGTGGTGGAGAAGATCAATTCCCTCGGCGTTGAGGGGGTTGCGGCGGAGTTTGTGAAGATTGGCGGGATTCGGATGGATGAGCCGAAGAAATATGACGTGATCATCGACCGCATCTCGCAGGACATTCCGTTCTACAGGGCTTATTTGAAGAATGCCGTGCTTCACGGAACGATTGTGGTGAACAATCCGTTCTGGTGGACGGCGGATGACAAGTTTTTCAATTATGCGCTGGCGCACAAGCTGGGCGTGGCGATTCCGCCCACCGTGATCCTGCCGCACAACAAGCATCCCGAGGGAACTACCGACCAGTCGATGCGAAATTTAATATATCCCCTGAACTGGCAGGAGTTGTTCGATTACGTCGGCTTCCCTGCTTTCTTGAAGCCTTATTCCGGAGGCGGATGGAAGCATGTTTATCACGTGCATTCCCCGGAGGAATTCTTCCGGCATTACAACCAGACCGGCGACCTGTGCATGACGCTGCAGCATGGCGTGGTGTTTGAGGAGTATTACCGGTGCTATGTGGTGGGGCAGGAAAAAGTTCACATCATGAAGTACGATCCGCGGGCACCGCATCATGAGCGGTATGTGAAGGGGAATCCTCCGCCGTCATCCGAAGCCTTGCGAACCAGAATTGAAAAAGACGCGCTGACGCTCTGCCGGGTGCTGGGGTATGACTTGAATACCGTGGAGTTTGCCGTGGAGGGCGGGGTGCCTTATGCGATTGATTTTCTGAATCCGGCTCCGGATGCCGAGATTTCTTCCGTCGGCCAGGAGAATTTTGACTGGATCGTGAATGCCGTGGCAGAGATGGCGGTGAAGATGGCTTTGAGCGGCGAGAATCCGGCACGCGAGTTGCGGTGGGCAAGTTTTCTGAACGGGCCGTCTGGGAAGAAAACTCGCAAGCCGGAACCGGGGTGGGTTGCGGAGCGGAAGCGCGGGAAAGTGGCGAAGTAGGTGAATGATCTAAAACAAGGGCGCTTCCTCTGCGGTGTAGTCCTAGCCTGGGCGCCATGGATTCCAACGCTTATAGGCATCGCATACGCATTCTGGAGCATTTCGGGGCAAAAGGCGACCGGCCTCGGGGCTGTGGCTGGTGGCCTAGCTGAGATATTCGTACTGTATGGTGTTGCCGCAATTCTTGTCGGCCAAATAGCCGCGATTGTTTTGCTTTCGCGGGCATTTTCTCCCGGACATTGGGCGCGCAGCTTACTTTCCGTCGTGTCGATCTGTTTCAGTGGATTGATGCTTCTTCTCGTAGGCATCTTCCTTTGGTTTTCCTGGTTCCAGACCCACCACAACTTCTGATCAGCATTCTGGGGCTCGTTGTTATACTGTTGGGGCCTGATTTTGCCCGCCTTTCGCAAAGAACGCGCAAGGGTAGGCGGCAGGCGGGAGCGGTATTGCCGGCGGCGAACAGCAGATTCCTCGCTCGCTCGCGTTGACAAAGCCTTTTAGAGTTTATGGTACCCACTTTCACTATCGGGATTGAAGAGGAATATCAGACCATCGATCCCGAGACTCGGGATCTGCGGTCGCATATCCAGGCCGAACTGCTCGAAAAGGGC
>DATHMS010000004.1:0-11039 GCA_035486795.1 Candidatus Sulfotelmatobacter sp.
GTCCGCAGCAACAATTGGATTCGCAGCGATACCATCTTTATTGAGAACGAGCAGATCGAAGCGCTCAGCAATCGCCCACCCTGGACCGCGGCTTTGCTCGAGCAGGGGCTTCCGGGTAAACCTCCCGATCCAAGCGCCGCAGTTGAAGGGATATCCCCTGCAGAAAACATGATCTCTCATGTGATTGATATCGGGGCGAATTACTGGTCGCTCTGGAACTTTCACCAGATCAGCGCCACCAATCTGATGACCTACTACCAGGCGTATCCGGCAGCGTTCGATCACATCAATCGCCGCATCGGTTATCGGGTGAGGCCGTCTTTCATCTGGAGCTATAAGGACGCCGGAACTCTGGGGCTGATTGTCGGCTTCGCAAATGACGGAATCGCGGGAGTGCCTGGGGTATTGAGGGTGAACGTCGAGAGCCAGGACGGAAATCTGCTCAAGAGCGGCTGTCTCGACGCCGGTTACCCGTTGCCGGGCAAGATTCGGCAGGCGCAGTTCGTGCTTCCGAACCTCAACGAGTGGAAAGGCTTGAAACTTAGAGCTGAGATCGAGGTAAAGGGCATGCGCTATCCCGTGCGCTGGGCTTGTCACCAGAAGCTGAACAATGACGGCTCGCTCACGCTGCGTCCTAATCTTCGTCAGCAGGTCTAGACTGCGGTGTCGTCGCATCTCCACCGCTTTCGTTGACTTGCCCGTTTCGCCCACGTAAGATTTGCCCCTGATGATCGGCCAGACCATCTCGCACTATCGCATCATCGAAAAGTTGGGCGGTGGCGGCATGGGCGTGGTCTACAAGGCCGAGGACACACGCCTGCATCGCTTCGTTGCGCTGAAGTTCCTTCCCGACGACGTAGCCCGCGATCCGCAGGCGCTCGCCCGCTTCCAACGCGAAGCGCAAGCCGCGTCCGCGCTCAACCATCCCAACATTTGCACCATTCACGACATCGGCGAGCAGGATGGCCAGGCCTTCATTGCCATGGAGTTCCTCGACGGCCAAACCCTGAAGCACCTCATCGGAGTTCGGCCCCTCGAGTTGGACACTCTGCTTTCCCTCGCCATCCAGATCGCTGACGCGCTCGATTCCGCTCACGCCAAAGGCATCGTGCACCGTGACATCAAGCCCGCCAACATCTTCGTGACCGAGCGCGGCCACGCCAAGGTCCTCGATTTCGGGCTCGCCAAGGTCACCACATCGGCCGCCACAGGGCAGAATGAGGCCACGCGAACCCAGGCCGCCGAACCCCACCTCACCAGTCCGGGCACTGCGGTAGGCACTGCCGCATACATGTCGCCCGAGCAGGCGCGCGGGCGCGAGCTTGATGTCCGCACCGACCTGTTTTCCTTCGGCGCAGTGTTGTACGAGATGGCCACCGCTCAGTTGCCGTTCCGCGGCGCCACCACCACCGACTTGTTCGATTCCATTCTCCACAAGGCGCCGACGCCTGCGGCCCGTCTGAATCCCGATCTTCCGCCCAAGCTCGAAGAGATCATCAACAAAGCGTTGGAGAAAGACCGCGAGCTCCGCTATCAGGTTGCAGCCGAAATGCGCGCCGACCTGAAACGCCTGAAGCGCGAGACGGAATCAAGCAAGACAGGGATTCCCGCCGCCGTCGACGACTCCGCCCACCCGGCAGCCGGCACCGCGGCTTCAAACTCGGCCGCATCGAGCCGTAAGCAGCAGTCGGCAGTTTCTTCCGAGCACATCTCTGCGGCGGGGCCACAGGTAGCGACCAGCGCCCGCTGGAAGCTTTTTCTCCCCATCGCGGTCGTCGTCGTCGCTCTCATCGCCGGCGGCCTTTACTGGCACTCGCGCTCCACAAACTCAGCCACGTCAGCCACGAACGCTACGCCACTCACCGAGAAAGATACAGTCGTGATCGCCGACTTTACCAACTCCACCGGCGACCCCGTCTTCGACGACGCGCTCAAGCAGGCTCTGAGCGTCCAGCTCGGACAATCCCCCTTCCTTAATATCCTGTCCGATCGCCGGGTCGAGGAAACGCTCCATCTCATGGGCCGTCCGTCGAATGAGCGCATCTCCCGCGATGTGGCACGGGAACTCTGTATTCGAACAGGGAGTAAGGCAATCGTTCTGGGCTCCATTTCAAACCTCGGTGGGCAGTACGTGTTAGGCGTGGACGCCGTCGGCTGCAGCAGTGGAGATACGCTGGCCCAGGAACAGGAAGAGGCGGCGAGCAAGCAAGAGGTGCTGAAGGCACTGGGTAAGGCTGTCACCAACCTGCGCGCTAAACTTGGCGAATCGCTGGCCACGATACAGAAGTTCGATGTGCCGGTCGAGGCCACGACCCCGTCGCTCGAAGCGCTGAAAGCCTTCAGCATGGGCATCACCACCTTTCGAGCCAAGGGGAATGCCGAGGCTATTCCGTTCTACAAACGCGCTCTCGAACTCGACCCCAATTTCGCTGTCGCTTATGCCAGCCTGGGTCTGATTTATGGCAATTTGGGACAAGCCAGTCTCGCGGCGGAGAATATCAAGAAGGCCTACGCCCTGCGCGACCGAGTCAGCGAGCGGGAAAAATATCGTATCTCAGCTCTCTACTACGACAATGTTACCGGCGAACTCGAGCAGGCCACTCAAGTCTACGAACTGTGGGCCAAGAGCTATCCCAAGGATCCCGTGCCGCCCGTCAACCTGGGCGTCATTTACGCCGAACTTGGACAATATGAGAAGTCTTTGGTTGCGACACAAGAGAGCCAGCGTTTGGCTGAAGGCGCAATAGGTTTCTCCGATCTCGTAAGTATCTACCTCGCCCTCAACCGCATCGACGATGCCCAGAAAACAATTGAGCAGGCTCAAAAGCAAAATCTGGTAGGCGATTTCTTGCACCTGGCGATCTATCAGTTAGCCTTTCTCAAAGGCGACTCTGCGGAGATGGGGCGCCAGGTAAGCTGGGCGGCCGGTAAGCCCGGAACTGAAGACATATTGCTGTCGTTTCAGTCCGATACGGAAGCCTATTACGGGCACCTCAGCAAGGCACGGGATTTTTCCCGCCGCGCGGTAGATGCTGCGGTCCGGGCCGACTCCAGGGAAACGGCAGCCATCTGGCAGATAAATGCTGCCGTGCGGGAAGCGGAGTTTGGGAACGTGGCAGCCGCCAGGCAGGGCGTCGCCGCAGCATTGGCATTATCCCCGGGTCGAGATGTCGAAATGCTCTCCGCTCTGGCCCTGGCGCGGAGTGGTGAAACTGCTCGGGCTAAGACGATTGTTGCAGAACTCGAGAAGAACTATCCATCGCATACGGTATTGAAAGTCTACTGGCTGCCCACCATCAAGGCTGCGGTCGAACTGGACGCCAACAATACCGCGCAATCCCTGGTATTTCTGGAGGCAGCCGCGCCCTATGAATTAGGCGGGCCGCCACAATTTCAGCTGGGAACTCTCTACCCCGCCTACATTCGCGGCCAAGCCTATCTCGCGGCACACAACGGAACAGCTGCCGCTGCCGAGTTCCAGAAGTTCCTCGACCACCGCGGCATTGTCATCAACTTTCCCCTCGGCGCGCTGGCCCACCTCGGCCTCGCCCGCGCTTATGCCCTCTCTGGCGACACCGCCAAAGCCAAAACCGCCTACAACGATTTCCTGACCCTCTGGAAAGACGCCGACCCCGACATCCCCATCCTGAAGCAAGCCAAAGCGGAGTACGCCAAGCTGCAATAGTCACGGCCTTAGCCACAACGATCTTGCGCGGAACTGCGCGAGATGCTAGAAAAAGGCGACATTTTTTCCTTTGCACTGCCGTCTTCTTCCCCCTATGCACACCACGACAATGTCCAGTCCCGCTCAGCCGCTGACTGGACACAAGTTCTTCTTGCTCTTTGTCTTCTTGTTAGCGATCCTCATCCTCTATCCGTACGTGCAGAACGGGGGATTCGGTTATTTCGCATTCCGTGTGGTCGGCGTCGCTGGAATTCTGATCGCTGTGTATGCCATCCGCTTGCGGAAAACACTCTTGCTCGTCGCTCTCCTGCTGGCCGTTCCCGCCGTGCTGGAGCGCATGCTGCCTCGTGAACTCGACGCAGGATTGCTTTCCATTCTCAGCATCGTTCTTAGCTTTGTGTTCGATGTATTCATCGTGGTGGTCATCTTCCGACGCGTCTTCGGCAACGACCAGCCAAATTCGGAAACAATTTTTGGGGCGCTTTGCATTTATTTGCTGGTAGGGTATGCCTTCGCCAGTTTCTACGGCTTGGTAGCTGCCATTCAACCCCACGCGTTCTATCTCGATCCACAGACCAATCTCCACACTATCCCCAACCGGTTCGACTTCATTTATTACAGCTTCGCAACTATGGTGTCTCTTGGTGCGGCTGGCATTACCCCGGTCTCAGCACCGGCCCGCTCGCTTTCCGTCATTGAGGCCATTACCGGTGTGCTTTATCTTGCTGTATTGATCTCAAGGTTGATGAGCGCGTATCGCTACCCATCGGCTTCCGGGTCTTCGTGATCGCTAGAGACCAGCACAGTTCCCTGCCGGAAGGCGCCAGCCCCGGCTCACTTCGCGGGTTCCCAGCCCTCGGGGAGCATATCGAATGCCAGCGTGTCACGGTAAGCGTACTGATTGCCCTCCAGTACCGCTACTGGCGTCAACATATGCCAGACGCGGTCATCGTCGAATACGTAACACTCTCCCGATTCGCGCATCGTGAAGCGATCCATTTCGTGCTTCTCATTGTCAGTTATGATCACTTCGCCCCCGTCAGCGCCGCAGCGCCCCACCAGATGCGTGGCGATATATTTTTCTCCGTCTTTATGTAACCCCGGCGGGCTCGTGTCACACGGCCGGCCCGGCGTAGCCGTAAACCTTATCAGATGACTGTTCACCAAATACTTCATGCCCACTGCCGAGAGTGGCAGCTGATGAAGGTGGTAAGCAATCATCTTGCGCAGTCCGATGGAACCGGCGATCGCCCCAGGCAGCGGAGCGTACTCTCGCGGCCGGTCGCCTAGCGTCGTGTTGTATTTTTTCAGCTGCACATAGGGCGTGCTCTCCTCGCTCAACCAAACCTGTACGCCGCCCTCAACAATCTCCGCCCGAAGGCGATTTAAGGAACGATACCGGTCGCCTCCGTCGTAGTACTTGTCCTTTGGAATCGTCCACGCTGCATGAGATAACGCTTCCAGCGTGCGCGCTATATCCAAATCGACTCTGAGCGGTTCACGACTAAACCCGCGCTCGACCAGATCGCTTCGCGCCCTTGCATTTGTTGCAATCGGAATAAAGCTGTCTTGACTCACCTTTGCTCCATGGCGATGTTTTACCAGCTATCGCCCGTTTCAGGCTGGAAACCTTAGGGCCAGAGTGTCGCCCGGCTTGAGCGTGCCCCGTGGAAACCCTTCAGTGCCGCACCGGATGCGGGGCCGAACCACCCCGCTGATGAATGTAAATCTGAAACGTTCCTTTGTGAACAGATTCTTCAGCCGCGTCTGGTTAGACTCCTTTAAGGGTCAGGCCTTCAAAAGGGGAACCTTGGCTGAGTCGAACAGGCCATTTACAGTTCCCGATTGAACGATCTGTACCCGTTTTTCGACGAATTAGAAAGGAAGTCTTGAAGAAAAAGTCCAAGGTGTCATCCCGCTCGATCAAGATTGGCGCGCTGCTGGCGCTGGTTGTGATCGGCGGTGCGGCTGTGTTGCTGCTAAACCGCTGGCCGTTCACCCGTGACGTGGTCGTCAAGGCGCTGCAGGGAAAATTCTCCAGCACGGTCGAGATGATAGCGTTTCGCGGGACATATTTCCCGCCCGGCTGCATTGCCGAGGGAGTGACTTTCCGCCGCAACAGCGATCGAGACACCCCGCCGATCGCCACCATCGAAAAGCTCACCATCCAGGGTGCTTACTGGGAGTTTTTCAGGACTCCTAAGCGTGTTCGACGCATCAGGATGGAAGGGTTGCGCGCGTTCGTGTCATCCGGCAGCGAACGTGTCGAGAACGCAGCACGGCCCGGAAGCCTGCAGCAGCCCGCGTTGGTTATCGACCAGATCATCGCAGACGGCGCCGTCTTGGAGGTTGCTTCCGGCCAATCCGGGAAAGAGCCCCTCAAGTTCGAAATTCACAAATTGACGCTGAACTCCGTAGCCGATGATCGGCCCATGTCCTTCCATGCCGCGCTGCTGAATCCGAAGCCTTCAGGAGAGATTCTCACGGACGGGCAATTCGGCCCCCTACAGCCGTGGGACCTCGGTCAAACCCGTCTCTCCGGCTCCTATGACTTTGAACGCGCCGACCTGGGCGGATTTTCAGGCATTGGAGGAACGCTTGCCTCCACCGGCAAATTCAATGGTGTGCTCGAGCACATCGAGATTGAAGGCACTACCGACACGCCCGATTTCAAAGTAACCAGAAGCGGCCACCCGGTACACCTGAAAACGCAATTCCAGGGCATTGTGGACGGGCTCGATGGAGACGTCTCTCTATCGTCAGTGCAGGCGCAATTTGAGCGGACGTCACTAGTATCGCAAGTCGAAGTGGCAAAGAAGGCAGCCCCGGAAGGCGCACGAGGAAAGACCATTTCGCTGGCCGCGACCGAACCGCAGGGGCAGATACAGGACTGGCTACGCCTCCTTGCCAAGGCAGATCATCCCGCTTTGACCGGAGCGATGAACTTCAGAACACAAGTCTTGGTCCCCCCGGGGAAGCGACCTTTTATTGAAAGGGTAAACCTGCAGGGAGACTTTGGAATCGATGCTGCGAGTTTCGTCCGCTCGACGACGCAGGAAAAGGTTGACAATCTCAGTCAGTTGGCTCAGGGCGAGAAAAAGAACGACGATCCGGCGAGCGTCGTTGAAAATCTGAAGGGACATGTCGTGCTCAACCATGCCATCGCTACTTTCTCAGACCTCTCTTTCAGCGTCCCGGGAGCGCTGGCTCATTTGCATGGCACCTACGGTCTCTTGACGGAGCAGGTTAACCTTCATGGAACCCTGCAACTCGATAACAAGCTCTCCAAGGGATCGAAGGGAGTGAAATCAGTTCTACTCAAGTCTGTTGAGCCATTGTTCAAGAAGAAAAATGCCGGAGAGATCGTGCCCATCAGGATCGGCGGATCTTTCAGCCACCCATCGTATGGACTGGATGTGACCCCGTAATCAATAGACCCGCAATCAATAGAGTAATCAATAGAGAAGACGAGTAGCTCGTCGCTACCCGAGTCGGTGCGATGCTCTTCTACGCGTTCGCTTCCACCCTCGCGGCGGCTCCGCGGCCGGCCCCCACTACCGTCCCCTCGCCCCGCCACTTTCGCGCCAGCCCCTCGAGCTGAGCCAGCACCTTTTCAATGTCCTTCATGCGATCGGTAATGCCGTACGTCACCGCCGGGGGGATGGTCTGTTCGTAGTGCCGGAACACAAATCCGGCCCCCTCCAGCGTGCGCAACCTCTCCGTCAATACCCGTGAAGAGATTCCATCCACTTGCCGCCGTAGCACTCCGAATCGCATCGGCCCATTGTGGCTCAGCGCCCACAAAATGTGTAGTGTCCACGGCCGCGTAAGCAGTTCCAGCATCCCCCCGATCGCACAGGGAGACGGATTTTGAGCCGATCGTCGTGCAGGAGTCATATGGATACTAAGTTACTATAAAGTGCCTGCTATGTAAAGAGCCTATAGTTATTTATTGTAACCAACAAGAGTAGGCTTCATCTAACTCGAACTGACCACGGATTCAATTCCACCAAGGAGAATAAACATGGCCGGCACCTCAACCTTCTCAGCGCAATCGCAATCGACACATTCGCAATCCGTAGCTCTCCCCGCAGTGGCCGCCCCTGTAGCCCTGTTGGGCCGCGTCCTGTTCGCACTGATCTTCCTGATGGCGGCGCCCATGAATTTTTCCGGCAAGACCATCGCCTTCGCCGCCTCGCAAGGCGTTCCTCTGGCGTCGATTTCAGTCCCGCTGTCGGGCATAATTGCGCTCGCCGGAGGCTTCTCGATCCTGCTCGGCTACCGCGCCAGGATCGGCGCGTGGCTGATCGTGCTCTTCCTGGCCGCCGTCACCCCAATGCTCCACAACTTCTGGGCGGTAACCGACCCCATGATGCATCAGATGCAATTCATCATGTTCATGAAGAACCTCTCGATGCTGGGCGGCGCGCTGTTCATTTCGCAGGTGGGCGCCGGGCCTTGGAGTCTGGATGCCCGCAGGAAGTAATCGCAGATCTCGAAATGCGTTCATCATTTTCGTTTTGGCTTTAAGATAATTTCAAAGGAGAAAAACATGTCGGATCCAACCATTCAGGTTCTGCCCAAAGGTCCATACCTGGTCGCCGGAAAGGTCATTCTTCTGGACGCAAGTGGCAACCGGATTGAAGCAGGAGAGAAAATAGCTCTATGCCGCTGCGGCGCTTCCACCAACAAGCCATTCTGCGACGGAACCCATTCGAAGATCGGATTCGACGCAGCAGCCGCAGCCGTCCCAAACAGCGCTGAGTAACTCCTCGACCTCGGTCCATGGAAAAAGCCGCCCCTGTGGGCGGCTCTTCGTTAGCGAGAGACCGAATCTTACGCGGCGGTTTCGTCTGACACCGGAGGCTGGAACGGTTCGTCGTAGCTGCCGCCATAAATCGATGGAACCTTCGAGCCCATGGGTCGAAGGTAGGTGGCCAACTCGCCGCGATGGTGAATGCTGTGGTTGTTCAGGAAGCCCAGATACAGCACGGCGGGAAGATTGAATACGTTGTAAAAGTTGATGGGCGTCATCAACTGCTCGGGGGTCATCGCGGCCACGCGAGCGGCTCCCCGCTTCATGTTTGCGTCGTACCACGCCACCACTTCGGCGGAGGTTTGGGGCTTGCGTTCGGGCGATGCCATGTTGAACTTCAGGTCGGCAATTCCATCCAGAAACTGGACGTCGGTGTTGGCCAGATGCCACGCCAGTTCCTTCGCGGTCCGGCCGTTGGGATCGTGCTTGTAACTCGAAGCGGCATCGGGCACGGCGGCGATTACCTTCTTGGTGATTTCCGCTTCGCGCAGGATGCCATCGAGGGTCATCGCGCAGTAGCCGAGAGCGAATTCGGGAGTTAAACCTTGCTGAGCTGACATTGTGCCTCCTTGTGAGGGTGTTATGTATTCCCTGATATAAGAAGCCGAAAGGGGCGCTGTGTGCGCCCCTCGGGCCGACTCGATGCGAACCGAATTATACGCCGACCGGTTGCTTGCTGCGCACCGGCACTGGCGTGAGCCAGCCGTGGCGGTCGGTCTTCTCGCCGCGCACGATGGCGTAAAACTCTTTCTGGATTGCCTTGGTGATCGGGCCCATCCCGCCTTTGCCAACTTTGATCTTGTCGACCGAACGAATCGCGGTGACCTCCGCGGCCGTTCCGGTGAAGAAGGCTTCGTCGGCGATGTAGAGCATCTCGCGCGGAATCATCTGCTCGACGATGGTAACGCCCAGTTCGCGCGCGATCTGCAGGACCGAATCGCGAGTGATGCCGGGCAGCACGGAATTGCCGAGCGGCGCAGTGATCAGCTTTTCGCGATGCACGATGAATACGTTCTCACCCGAACCTTCGCTGACGAAGCCGTTGACGTCGAGCGCAATGCCTTCGGCGAATCCGTTGACGATGGCTTCCATCTTGATGAGCTGCGAGTTCATGTAATTGGCGCCCGACTTGGCCATGGCCGGCAGCGTATTCGGCGCAATCCGCGTCCAGGAGGAGACGCAAACGTCGCAACCTTCGCTTTCGCCGCCGAGATATTTTCCCCACGGATAATTGATGATGTAGACCTCGGTGGGCGAGTTGAAGGGATTCACTCCCGCCTCACCATAGCCGCGGAGAATGATGGGCCGGACGTAGCACGGCCACACACCATTACTGCCCACGGTTTCGAGCATAGCTTTCACAAGCTGCTCGCGAGTGTAGTCGACGTCGATGCGGTAAACCTTGGCGGAATCGAGCAAGCGCTGAATGTGTTCGGTGGCGCGGAAAATCGCGGGCCCCGAGGGCGGGGCGTAGCAGCGGATCCCCTCGAACACCGAGGAGCCGTAGTGGACCACGTGCGACATCACGTGAATCTTTGCGTCATCCCAGGGGATGAGCTTGCCATTGTGCCAGATTCTTTCGACCTTCTCGATCGCCATGCGGACTCCTTCGGCTGGAGGTTTGTGAAGTTCTTGTAACGAGGGCTGAATCTTTCCTCTGGCACTTGCAGGGAACGAGGCGCGAACCCAACCAGCGTTACAGGACATTATAGCTGAGGCATTGTGGACCTCCGGGGAAGTTTTCATCCCGAGCGCCGGCGCGTGATGTTGCGGGCCGGCGATGCGGGTTTGGCGCGGGCAGGCGGCTTGGGTTGAACGGGATCGGGTTTGACGGCAACGACGGGTGGCCGTGGCTGGGCGATGCTGATTGGCTTGGGTCGCGGGATTCGGGCGAGGGCACCGGCCTGGGCGAGTGCGGGCGAAGGTGGTTTCTGCGCCGCGGGTGCGGCGGGGTAGTTGGGGACTTCGTGGATCATATCGCTCTTGTAGATATCGAAATGGACGCGGGGAGAATTTTTCACGGCGATGTGAAGGGCGCGCAGGACGAGTTGGGCGCGGCGGAAGTCGATTGTATTGCGGACCAGGGCGTTGATGATCTCCATGAGAGCGGCCTGGATGCCTTCTTCATTTTCGATGAGGGCGATGGGGTGGAGGCGCGACTTGGCGGGCGTGCGCACGCCGCGGATCATGCGCTGATGGAAGTAGCAGAAGATTTCGCCGCGGAGCGCGGGCGAGCCGCAGGGGACTCCGTTGACCTTGATGTGGGTGCAGACACGGATATTCCTGTTGAGCGACATGGGGTTGGAGCCTTTCGGATTCAGATTGAAAAAATTCTCAGATCGAGTTTGTAAATTATAGATTTGGTTGGGCTTCGAGTCGAAGATCTGGAGACAGCCTGCATAAAATCTTGATAGCCAAGGGTTTGCGCGGAAAATATTGAGGAGATGGGACTTGGCTGTGGATAGTTCGGCGGGGGAGAGGGTGGAGAGGTATTCGGGGAGGGTTGCTGAGCGAGTGAGCATACTAGTTCCAGTTTAG
>DATHMS010000005.1:0-3164 GCA_035486795.1 Candidatus Sulfotelmatobacter sp.
GGGCGGAAGAAGCATTGAGGGATAGCAGAGAGCAGCTTCGTCTGCTGCTAGACAGCGTCAAGGATTATGCCATTTTTATGCTCGATCCTTTCGGGAAAGTGACAAGCTGGAATCAAGGGGCGGAACGCATCAAAGGCTATAAACCCGATGAAATCATAGGCCGCCATTTCTCGTGTTTCTACCCTACCGAAGACGTGCAGACTGGCAAGCCAGAGCGCGAACTCCAGATAGCGGCTGCCGAAGGCCGCTATGAAGAGGAAGGCTGGCGGACGCGAAAGGATGGATCACGATATTGGGGCGACGTAATTATTACCGCGCTGTCAGACGGGGCTGGAAAGCTGCGTGGATTCTCTAAGATCTCCCGCGACATTACTGACCGTCGGCGGGCGGAAGAATTGCTCCGGGAGAGCGAAGAGCGGCACCGCAAATTGTTCGACAACAATCCACATCCGACCTGGGTCTTCGACCGGGAGACGCTGCGCTTTCTTGCAGTAAACGACGCCGCGGTGCACAAGTATGGCTATTCCAGGGATGAATTCCTGGCCATGACCCTCCAAGACATTCGTCCGCCCGAGGATGTTCCCGCGCTGCTCGAAACTGTAAAAGCCCTCGGAGAGGGAAATGAGAGCAGCGGCGCCTGGCGACACCGACTCAAGGACGGAACCATCATCGACACAGAGAACACCTCCTACGCTCTGAACTTTCTGGGCCGAGCCGCGCGAGTGGTTGTGGTGGTCGACATTACGCAGAGAAAGCGCGACGAAGCAGAAAAGCGCGAAATCATGGATAGCCTGGCCGCCACCAATCAAGAGCTCGGCCTTCGCAACCGAGAGGTGGAGCGCGCTACCCACATGAAGAGCAAGTTTCTCGCCAGTATGAGCCACGAATTGCGCACTCCACTCAACGCAATTGTGGGTTTTTCAGACCTCCTTGCGGAAGGAACCTCGGGCGCACTTAACACCAAGCAGAAGCGCTTCGTAGATCACATCAAGCAAGGGTCAGCCCACCTGCTCCAATTGATCAACGACATCCTCGACCTCTCCAAGATCGAGGCGGGACAACTGGAGTTGCATACCGAGGAGTTTCTGGTGCAGGACGCTTTACCGGAAGTACTTTCAACCATTGATCCTCTGGCCATGGCCAAGAACATCCGGATGGAGCAGAAGCTTGAGAGCAAATTTCTAGTAAACGCAGATCGAGTACGCTTTAAACAGGTCCTCTACAACCTACTCAGCAACGCGGTCAAGTTCACGCCCAAGGGCGGTCGGATCAGCATCGATAGCGTCGACGACTGGGACTTCGTCCGCGTCTCGGTAACTGACACCGGGACCGGCATCCGGCCCGAAGATCAGGAAGTCATCTTCGACGAATTCCGGCAGGGTGAGGGGAAGGCTGATGGCGTCCATGAAGGGACAGGATTGGGGCTTGCCATCACGAGACGGCTGGTCGAGCAACAAGGGGGACGGATTACGGTAGAAAGCGAGTTTGGAAAAGGCAGTTGCTTTACCTTCTCTCTTCCTGCTGTTGAACCAAGATCGGAAGTCCGCGCAGTTGAAGAGCCAACAAGAACCTCGGTGACGGTGGATTCGGGCCGTCTCACGCCGCTCGTGCTCATCGTGGATGACGAAGTGCCGGCCCGTGAGCTTCTAGCCAGCTACCTCGAGCCAGAATACCGGGTGGCAATGGCCGAGTCAGGCGTAGAAGCTATTAAAGAAGCTCAACGATTGCGGCCCGATGCCATCACCCTCGACGTGATGATGCCCGGCAGCGATGGCTTCGAGACTCTGGTCGCACTCCGCAAGAACCCCGCAACGGCTGACATACCGGTGATCATCCTGTCCATCGTGGATCAAAAGCAGGTAGGTTTCGCATTGGGTGCGGCCGACTATCTAATCAAACCAGTTCGCAAGCCCCTATTGCTGGAAACGATTCACAAGCATGTGCCCGCTCCCGCCGACGAGGATTCGTCCATTCTGCTCGTGGATGACGACCCCAAATCCTTGGAGATGCTGCAGGAGGCCTTGCGCTCGGCCGGATACGAGGTTCAAAGTGTGCGCAGCGGCGCCAGCGCCTTAGAGGTGCTAGCGAACAAAGTAGTCGGCGCAATCCTGCTTGATCTGCTGATGCCTGGGATGGACGGGTTTCAGGTCATCCGCCATGTCCGGCAGGAGCCGGCGCTAAAGGACCTGCCCATTCTTATCATGACGGCCAAGAATCTGAGCCGGGAAGAGATTGCTCTTCTGAGCCGCGAGACGCAAGGCCTCTTGCAAAAGGACGGCTCCTGCAAAGAACAACTCATCGCTGAAGTTGGAAGAGTAACCAGAGGCTACAAGAAGCAGGCGAAATCCGCGGGGCAGTTATGATCCGAATTCTCGTTGCCGAAGACAACGCTGTGAACCGTGAGCTACTGCGCGAATTGCTGGAGGCGCGTGGGTACGAGGTCTTTGAAGCGTGCGACGGTCAAGAGGCGCTTCACATGATTGAACAGTCGCGACCAGAACTGCTGCTGATGGACATTGGCATGCCGGTACTGGACGGGTTCGGCGTCATCCGGAAAATCCGCGAGAATCCTTGTATAGCAAAGTTACCGGTAGTTGCGGTCACCGCGTACGCGATGCGAGGCGACCGAGAAAAAATCCTGAACTCAGGGTTTGATGGCTACTTGTCGAAACCGCTCAACCCCTCCTCCCTCACCGCAGAGCTTGATCGCCTGCTGACTAAACAAGCTAATGTCTCCACCAACCCCGATCACCTCAAGGAGGGTCAACCCGGGGGCAAAGACCGCGCCGTGGGTGCAAGCGGCAGTGGCTCTTAAGAACGGTCACTCGTCAACCCTAGCGTTCCATCTTTTCAACGTCGGCCATGAATTGGCGAATCGATTGTTGACTTTGCGCACTTACAGCGGTGAATTGAATTCCTTGCCGGCTCTCCTTTCCCCACACCACGACGCCAGCCACGTCAATGACCACCCCAGAAACTGGTAGTTCAAATGACAAGCGAACGGCGTCTTTGGGCTTCAGGCCACCGACTTCCACTTGCATTCCTCCTTGGCTCAGGTTCCAACTCGTCCCGCGCACGGTTCGAGAGCCCACTGTGCATGCGACCTCGGCCTGAATGGGAACGCGGGTAGACTTGCGCCTGTTCTCCAGCATCCCGCCGCTCAC
>DATHMS010000006.1:0-47751 GCA_035486795.1 Candidatus Sulfotelmatobacter sp.
TGAGCAGCGTGCAAAAAACCTCGCTGCCAAAACACGAGAACTGATCTTTGTCGATGGCCTCGGTTCCCGGCAGCAGGGAAGCGACCTCCGCCACGGTCTTGCCCAGGCCTTTTGCGTATTGAGTGCTCACGATCGCGGGGATCTTCAGCACACCTGCGGCGCGGATCAGCAGTTTCGAGTTGCGCACCAGTTGTTCCTTCTGAAAAATCGGAGGCAGAAGCTTTTCCTGAATATCCACGACGATCAGCGTGCACTGGTCCGACGCCAGCGGACGGCGCGCAATTTCGGCATAGCCTGCAGAAGCACTCTCGAAAGCCGTAACCATAAGCGACTCCTAGGGACATCCCAACGGATAAGAACAAAGTTTAGCGCGAACGTACGGCCAGGACGCAAAACTGCTGATCTTAATCGTCTGGAATCTGGAGAGAGGCACGATTGCGGTCGCCAGGCAGTTCACAAAAGGATCGCGGTCTCAAAGGGCGGTTGACCGGGCTCGGCACTCGTTGGATAATGAATCAACTGCCCCCTCGTTCAACGGCTAGGACACCTGCCTCTGGAGCAGGCTATCGGGGTTCGAATCCCTGGGGGGCAGCCAATCCTTCTTTGAACCAAATGCCCGATAGGAACCCTTTTTCGGGTGTTTTGCGCTGGCATTTAACACACTACCGCTGAGATTTCCTCCATGTCCGCCCGAATTTCATTAGCAGCTATGCTCACTTTTTCGACTTTCGGCCAATGCCTACTCTCCTCGCCCAGGGCGATCCAAAGATCGCCAGGGCTCTCATGATGTCTGATAAAAATGATCGCTTCGCGTTTTCGTCGCGGTCTCAACGAGCGGTCTTTCATTCCTCTTGACAGTGCTGGTTAGTTTTTCTAACCTTACGGACTTATAGTAATGTACGCACTGCGACACGCAGATTCCCCAGTATTGCGGAGTTTCGCAACGGGCACGATTTTTGCTGCCTTTGACTCGCAGGCCGATGGCTTCGTCGTGAATCCATGAGTGAAGAGAATCGCGACCGGCAGTTGGGAATGGGACGCCGCATCACACGGCGCGATTTCCTCAACGGCGTTGCCTTAGGCATTGGAGCGCTAGGTTACGCGGGCCTGCCCGACCTGGCTCGCGGTAGCCATGCTCAAATCCAAGCTGGCGCCGATTCCGCCAAATTCTATCCGCCTGCTTTGACAGGAATGAGAGGCAGCGCACCGGGCGCATACGATGTTGCACACGCACTGCGCGATGGGGACTTCTGGGAAACCGCCGGAACCCCCGCAGACACGAACGAAACGTATGATTTAGTCGTCGTCGGTAGCGGCATCAGCGGGCTGGCTGCAGCTTACTTCTACCGCAAGAGTGCCGGCAAGGGTGCGCGCGTTCTGGTCCTCGATGCCAACGATGATTTTGGCGGCCACGCCCGGCGCAATGAGTTCCGCGTGGGAGAACGGCTGCTGTTGAGCAACGGCGGGACGCAGTCAATTGAGAGCCCGTCGGAATACAGCGAAGTGGCGAAAGGCGTTCTGAGTGACCTCGGCGTTCAGACGAAGACGTTTTATAAAGCCTACGATCAGAAGCTGTACTCGCATCTGGGTACAGCTTGCTTCTTCGACAAAGAGACTTTTGGTGAGGATCGCCTGGTGACCGGAATGGGCTCGACTCCGTGGCCCGAGTTTCTCAAGAAGAGTCCGCTGCCAGCGAAGCTACAGTTGGAGATCGCCCGTCTTTACGAGGAGAAGAAGGATTATCTTTCCGGCCTTTCCAAGGAAGAGAAACATGCGCGGTTGGAAAAGATCAGCTATGCGGGATTCTTGACCGAGATTTGTAAAGCCGATCCCGGCGTCTTACCATTTTTTCAGACCTATACCCATGATTTGTTTGCAGTCGGAATTGATGCAGTCTCAGCTCTTGGCTGTTATAGAAATCCTGACGACTACGAGGCATACAGCTACGCAGGTTTTGAAGGGATGGATCTAGGCGGAGACGAGGAAAAAGAAGAGCCCTACATTTTTCACTTTCCCGACGGAAATGCCTCGATCGCCCGCCTGCTCGTGCGGAATCTCATCCCTGAAGCGGTTCCGGGGCACACCATGGAGGACGTTGTTACCGCACGTGCCAACTACAGCAAACTCGACCAGCCGTCGTCCCCGGTCCGAATTCGCCTGAACTCAACCGCGGTTCGCGTGCAACATTCCGGACAACCAGAGTCGGCGACAGACGTGGAAGTCTCGTATGTGCAGGAAGGACGGCTGAAGAGGACAACAGGGAAGTCCTGCGTCCTCGCGTGTTACAACAGCATGGTTCCATACCTTTGTCCCGAGCTGCCCGAAAAGCAAAAAGAAGCGCTGCACTATTGCGTGAAGGAGCCGCTCATTTATACGCACGTTGCCATTCGCAATTGGATGGCATTCCACAAACTAGGGATACGACAAATTGTCTCGCCGGGAAGTTACCACTGCTTCACCATGCTCGATTTTCCTGTCAGCCTGGGGGCGTATCAGTTCCCCAGCAACCCGCAAGAACCAATGGTGCTCTTCATGTTGCGGACTCCCTGCAAGCCGGGGTTGCCGCGCCGAGATCAATACCGAACGGGCAGGTTCGAACTCATCAGCACGCCATTTTCTAAGTTTGAACGCAATATCCGTGAGCAGTTGAATCGCGCGCTGGCGCCGGCCGGATTCGATTCCGCCCGCGACATTGCTGCAATAACAGTAAACCGGTGGGCCCACGGCTACGCCTACGAATACGATTCCTTGTCTGATCCGCACTGGGAGCCAGAAGAACGACCTTGCGTCATAGGCCGGAAACAATTTGGTCGAATCTCAATTGCAAATTCCGACGCCGCTGCCAGCGCTTATACGAACGCCGCAATTGACCAGGCCTATCGTGCGATTCAAGAGCAAGCGAAAGGTGCGTAAGAGAGAGCATGCCTGACCCCGAGAATGAAGTCGGAGGTCGGTCTCGCGATCGCGCGCTTGGCATGCACCGCAACATCACGCGCCGGGATTTCTTGAACGGCATGGCCGTCGGCGTCGGTGGCGTGCTGGCCAATCCATGGCTTACCAGTCCGTGGTTCGCCAATCCACGGATCGGCGGACCGCTCTCCGCCCAAACCGTTACAGCCTCCGCGCAAGATCGCCTAGGTTACTATCCTCCAACTCTCAGCGGAATGCGAGGAAGCCATCCCGGTGCGTTCGAAGTCGCACATGCGCTGCGTGACGGAACCTTCTGGGAAAAAGCAGGCAAGCCGATTCAGACGGGCGAGGAATACGATCTGGTGGTCGTCGGCGGTGGCATTAGTGGTTTGGCTGCGGCCTACTTCTATCGCAAGCAAGCCGGGCCTTCAGCTCGCATTCTCATTCTCGACAATCACGACGATTTTGGCGGACATGCCAAGAGAAACGAATTCCACCTCGGTGGGAGAATGCTGTTGACCAATGGGGGAACCGTCTCTATCGAGTCGCCGTTTCCTTACAGCAAAGAAGCGCGCGGACTGCTTGCCGAGTTGGGCATCGATCCCCCGGCGCTCGAAAAGAAGTATGCGGACAATCACACGTCGGGCGGTCTTGGATTTGGCTACTTCTTCGATAAGGAAACGTTTGGAACCGAGCGATTAGTTACGAACGCGCCTGCGGGCTATCGTCGACAGGGTGCGTCAACAAAGTGGGCGGAATTTCTCGCGCGAACTCCGATGTCGGCTCAGGCTCAACAGGACATTGTCCGCATTCAAGAAGCCAAAGTTGACTATTTGGAAGGAGTAGATCAAGAGGAAAAGAAAGCCCGGCTCTCCAAAATGAGCTACAAAGATTTCCTGCTCAGTGTGGTGAAGGCTCACTCGGATGTTATTCCTTTCTACCAAAGTCGTACGCACGGGTTGTATGGGGTCGGCATCGATGCGGTTCCGGCGCTGGATTGCTGGGCAATCCACTTTCCTGGATTTCAAGGCATGGGTCTCGATCGCGTGCCTTCAAAAGGCTTGACCTTCACTGCTCTGGGAGAAGTAACGCCACAAGAAGAATTTCACTTTCACTTTCCTGACGGCAACGCATCGATCGCGCGCATGTTGGTGCGGTCATTAGTTCCTGGTTCTACTCCAGGGAACACGGCCGAGGATATTGTCACGGCCAGAATGGATTACAGTCGCCTGGATCATGGAGATTCTCCCGTCCGCATACGCCTGAACAGCACCGCGGTGCTGGCGCGGCATGTTGGAGACTCTGCTTCCGCTAAACAAGTCGAGGTGGTGTATGGCCGCGACCAAAAGGCGTACGGCGTACATGGCAAAGCAGCGGTGCTGGCGTGCTGGAATATGGTTATTCCCTATCTTTGTCCGGATCTGCCTTCGGAGCAAAAAGAGGCGCTGCAGTATGGAGTAAAGGTGCCTCTGGTTTACACAGTGGTAGGCCTCCGCAACTGGACGGCATTTCACAAGCTCGGAGTCCGAGGCGTCTCCTGTCCGGGTATGTACCACTCCTCCATTAATCTCGATCAAGCCGCAAATATCGGTGACTATAAGCCGTCAGACTCTCCAGATCGGCCGATTCTGGTGCACATGCTGCGCACTCCGTGCCAGCCGGGTCTTTCTGCGAGGGATCAGCAACGTGCCGGCCATTATGATCTGCTCGCTACGTCATTTGAGACTTTTGAGCGAAACATTCGAGACCAGCTTGTCCGAGTGTTAGGCAGCGGCGGTTTTGATCCTGTACGCGATATAGAGGCGATTACTGTCAACCGCTGGCCCCATGGATATGCGTACGAGTACAACCCGCTATGGGATCCAGACTGGCCCGAGGGTAAGCGGCCGTGTGACATTGCTCGCCGGCCGTTCGGACGCATTACAATTGCGAATTCCGACGCTGCGGCAGCCGCCTATACCGATCAGGCCATCGATCAAGGTTACAGGGCTGTACGGGAGTTGTTGTGCAGCTGATCGCGTCACTCCGCAGGGAGGAATCAATGGTAAAACGAAGTGTTCTTGCTGTTGTTGTTGGCGAGCCTTGCGCACCATTTGGTTGCTTGTCGCCGCAAGAGCGGCAGAATCCAGGCTGCGAACGTTAAGGTATGTATCTTCTAGGAATCGATGTGGGTACTGGAGGTACCCGCGCTCTCGTCATCGATTACTCGGGTTGTGTCATCGCTTCTGCCACTGAGGAACACCGTGCCTTTGCGTCGCCGCAAATCGGGTGGGCAGAGCAGGACCCTTGCGACTGGTGGCGCGCGTGCGGTGTGGCGGTTCATAAGGTGTTGGAGCAAAGCCATCTACGCGGCGACCAGATTGCTTGCGTTGGTTTGTCTGGACAAATGCACGGCGCAGTCCTGCTGGACGAGCAAGCGCGCGTCATACGACCCGCACTGATCTGGTGCGATGTCAGGACGGAGAAGCAGAGCCGGGACCTGACCACTCAAATCAGTACTGAACGGTTGATCCAACTCACCTGCAATCGCGCCCTCACCAATTTCACACTGACAAAATGCATGTGGGTCAGGGAGAATGAACCCCGGAACTGGAAGCGGGTCCGCTCAGTCATGCTGCCGAAGGACTATGTCCGGCTGCAGTTAACGGGGGAACGGGCGACCGACATGGCCGACGCTTCGGGCACTCTTCTGCTTGACGTAGCCCACCGGCGTTGGTCAAAGGAGATTTTAAAACATGTTCAAATGGACGAGTCGCTTCTGCCCGACTTGTATGAGTCGTCCGAGATCTGCGGCCAGATCTCGGACGCGGGCGCGGCTGCTACAGGCTTACTCCGTGGAACGCCGGTGGTCGCGGGTGCGGGGGACCAAGCCTGCGGCGCGATTGGCCTGGGGGTGGTTTTACCTGGGACGGTGAGCGCGACCATCGGAACTTCAGGCGTGGTTCTGGCCGCAACCGATGGTCCAGCGCTGGATCCGGGCGGGCGCCTGCACACTTTTTGCCACGGGATTCCCGGGCGCTGGCTGGTGATGGGTGTGACTCAAGCCGCCGGGCTTTCGCTTCGCTGGTTCCGCGATCAGTTTGGCGTAAGCACCGACCCTCAGCTTGAGTCCTACGACAAGTTGACGGCCGAGGCGGCAAAAGCTCCTCCAGGATGCGATGGTCTGCTGTGGGCTCCCTATCTAATGGGCGAACGCACTCCTCATCTCGACCCGGCGGCGCGAGGGATGCTGGTTGGCTTGACGACCTCTCATACGCGAGCTCATGTGATTCGGTCGATTTTGGAAGGAGTCGCTTTCAGTTTGCGCGACGCCCTCACGATTTTTCAAGAAATCGCAGTTCCCGTGAAGAGGATTCGCTTGGGCGGTGGCGGAGCCCGATCGGCGCTTTGGCGGCAAATCCAGGCAGACATCTATGGCCAACGAGTCGAGACGGTCGAGGCAGAAGAAGGTGCCGCCTACGGAGCCGCAATCCTGGCCGGGGTCGGCGCCAAAGCGTGGCCGTCGGTTGACGCTGCTTGCGACACCGTCGTGCGGGTTACCGGAAACGCGAGTCCGAATTCCGACGACTCGCTTGTGATGGCAAGGGCGTACGCGGTGTATCGCCGCATCTATCCCGCGATGAAGTCCATCCTGAATTGATAATTGTTGGCTTCGCTCTAGTTCACCTTTAGCAAGATCTGAGAAGGCAACTTGAGGAGCAGAGCACTCAACACCAACGCTGAACCAGGGCAACGCTAGCCACCGAGACCGTGCCTCCTCCGCCAGAACACTCTGGAAAATCTGGCCATAATGGTATAAGCTGTTGGCTCCGAAAGCAGTATTCATACGTTTTAATGAATGCTTTCATGTCAGTCGCCCAACCGTGAGGTGGAACATGATCCGGTCCGGCAATTTCCCCGAGCTTTCCAGTCGCCTGCGGCTCCCCGCAATCGCCGTTACTGCATTCCTTCTGCTTGCGTCTGCTTCGGCGGTGGCTTCGTCTGCCTATGTGCGCGTCAACCAGGTCGGTTACGAAGCCGGCAATACCCCCTTTCATGCCTATCTTATGTCGACAGCATCGGAATCGGGAGCGACATTCAGCGTCATCAACTCCGCAGGGCAGACCGCTTATTCGAGCACAATCGGCGCGCTGCTTGGCACCTGGAGCCACAGCGCAAGTCTGGTTTATGACGTGTACGCTCTCAACTTTTCTGTCCCTGGCGGCGATGTTTATACCATCTCCGTGCAAGGGCCGGTACCGGCCACCTCGCCGCAGTTTGCCGTGGATGCGCCCCAGGTGCTCTATCCCGGGTTGCTTTTGAACACCCTTTGGTTCTATCAGACCGATCGCGACGGGCCAGACTACATACCCAACGCCTTGCGCACTGCCCCCGGTCACATCAATGACGAGAGGGGAACTGTCTTCGATACTCCGCCACTAAACGACAACGACCTCATCACGACTAAAGGAACACCGCTCACGCCAACAGGAGCGGTGATT
The DNA here is from genome assembly GCA_035486795.1 of Candidatus Sulfotelmatobacter sp. Lineage (GTDB taxonomy): Bacteria > Acidobacteriota > Terriglobia > Terriglobales > Acidobacteriaceae > Sulfotelmatobacter. The sequence continues at coordinate 7,392 of DATHMS010000006.1, forward strand.
GACGGTGCTGGCGGCTGGTGGGATGCCGGCGATTACATGAAATATGTTGAGACCGTGAGCTATACCACCGCTCTCATGGAAATCGGGATTCGTGATTTTCCCAACCAGATGGGGACCAAAGCTCCACCAAGTCCCGCGGCACCTCCGGCTTCGGTTTCCTACTCGGGCACTGCTTCGGGAGCGCCAACGTCCTCTGACTTCTCGGCCGAAGCGCAATTCGGCGTCACCTGGCTGACGAAGATGTGGGATGACAGCAGCAAGACTCTCTACTACCAGGTCGATAACAGCCAGGACTGGCAGCATTTTCCCGATCTCGAAACGGAATACGACGTCTGGACGCTGCCCCAGGCAGCCGATAACTACGAAGGCTGCACCACCGACTATTTTTATATCTGTTACCGGCCCGGATTCATCGCCGCGCCCGCCGGAGCGCAAATCAGCCCGAACCTGGCCGGACGATTGGCAGCCGCATTCGCCGAATATTACCAGCTTTATCGAACTACGAACCCTGCCGTGGCAGCGCAAGCGCTGCAAAACGCAGAAGACATTTTTGCGCTGGCCGATACTTCTTTCACCGATCCCGCGAACTCGGTGAACAGCGGCAGTTGCAGTTCCGGCTGTCTTCTTACGATCACGCCCTTCGACGGCTATCCGGAGACGGTGTGGGATGACGACATGGAGTTGGGCGCGACCGAACTTTACTTCGCTCTGACCTCGGCCGAGGGCAAACTGCCAGCGGAATTGCCGGTAACCAACCCCAAAACCTATCTGGCGGACGCGGCCCAGTACGCGTCAAACTACCTCACTAAGATCTACGACGCCGGCAATGAAGATACCCTGAACCTCTACGATGTCAGTGGGCTGGCGCACTTCGAGCTATATCGCGCGTTGGAGCTGGCAGGCAATCCGAGCGGTCTGGCGGTCGATGAATCCACTATGCTCGCTGCGTTGAAGAATCAGCTGGGCGTGGCGATTACTCAGTCCGGAACAGATGTATGGGGGTTCGGCGTTCCGTGGCAAAACGGCGACACCACGTCACACGGCGCCGGCCTCTCAGTGATGGCAAGCGAGCTGCACTACCTGACCACGTCGAACAGCTACGACATCTATTCGCAGAAATGGCTGGGGAACGTGCTCGGAGCCAATTCCTGGGGCTCATCGTTCATCGTGGGTGACGGTAGCACGTTCCCCAATTGCATCCAGCATCAGGTAGCGAACCTGGCGGGCGCGCTGGATGGAACCTCGGGTGGGACGCCCATCTTGTGGGGCGCTGCCTCCGAGGGCCCGGCTAGCGGAGCCACTGCTGGTACCCTGCAGGGAATGATTCTCTGTCCGGCGAATGGCGTGGATAGCTTCAAGAAATTTAATGGAAATGATGGCAAGTACAACAGCTCGCAAGTCGCAGTTTACCAGGATAACGTTCAATCCTTCAGCACCACCGAACCGGCGATCGACCTGACCTCGACGTCGTTTCTGATGTTTTCCTGGAGAATCGCTGGCCGCCCCAGCGCCTGGACCAGCGCGGGGATTTCAGCTGATCCCGAAACTATTTTTCGAGGTGATCGTGACTCGAGCACGTCGCTTACAGCGACCGTGAAGAGCACCGGACATGCCGGACCAGGCGGAAAAGTGCGTTTCTATCTCGGCAGTACCCGCGGTAGGCTGCTTGGTGAAGCCCCGCTGCATGATTGCTCTCAGTCTGTATCGACCGCCACTTTGCAGGTGCGAGTTTCAGATCTTGCAGCCGGAGCTAACCAAATCATCGCCTATTTTGCCGGCGACGATGCTTATGGCCCGTCTACTTCTTTCCCCGTCCGTGTAACCGTAAAATGAGGCGTTGCACAAAATTCATGCCCCTGAACTGCGCTACTTAGTGAGACTGTCCAAGTCAGACGCCGCGGAGTCAATGAGTGCGGCTTCGTTTTCGAGCACCTTCGCAACCCGCGCGATCTCAGTGTCAGCTTCCTGCCAGCGCCGTTGCTCAATGGCCTCGCGAATGCCGGGCATCGTCTTAGGCGAGTATCCGGTATAGACACCGGGAGCGTAAATCATGTGCTTGTACCAGGGGCGGCGCGGAAGGCCGGCGGGATCGGTGAGCCGTCGTTCGCTTTGCAGCAGCTTCTGGTTCAGCGCTGCCAGCTGCTTGTCGCTCCCAGGGAACCCCGCGGCTTCTGCTTTGTTGAATGTGGCCTTGTAACGCTCTCCACTCTTAGTGAGTACCTCGAGAGCATTCTCCAGTGGCGCGAAGTTCAAGTGTGGAGGAATATCTTCCGGCGGAGGCGCGACGCTCGGTTTGCGTGGATCGAAAGCGGCCTGGAACGCACCTTCCTTCAACTCCAGCTCGCGTTCATGAGCTTCATCCTGCTTATTCTGCAAGAGCTTTTGCAAGTCTTTGTCGTACTTCTGCATGGTGTCGGCAAGGTCAGTGAACTCGTAGGGCAAGACATCGGCGTCGGCCATTCGCATCACCGCCGTGCCGATGGTTTGCGAAAGCGCGACACCATAGACAAAATTCGTGTCGGAGAAGTGCGTGTACCAATAGAAATCATCATAGATGGAGTGGTAGATCCCGGCATCGTCTTCACCCACATACGCAAGATTGAGAGACGCGACTCCGAGGTGGTCGACAAACGCCGTGTAATCGGTTCCGGATCCGAGGGCGTCCATGCGCAAGTCAGCCCGCTGTCGGAGCTCTTTGCGGTCTTCGTCGGATTTCGCGCCGGTAATGCCGAACAGTCGCTCGCGTTCGAAAACTGAAAGCTTGCTCTCCGGATCCTCGACATTGCGGGCCACATTATTCATGAAGTGCTCCAGCGAGTGTGATCCCTCCATCATCAGATAGCCGCGATCGTTGCCATCGGAGTTGATATAGACCGCTGCATGTTCCTGTAACTCGCGCCCGTGGGTTTCGGCCCAGGCGGTCGAACCCAGCAGCATCGGCTCCTCGCCATCCCAGGCACAGTAGATGATGGTGCGTTTGGGCTTCCACCCCTGCTTGAGCAGTTCGCCGAACGAGCGCGCTTCTTCCAGTAACGTGACCTGGCCTGAGATGGGATCCTCCGCGCCATTCACCCAGCCATCGTGATGGTTGCCGCGAACCACCCATTCATCGGCCTCAGACGAGCCCGGAATGCGGGCGATGATGTCGTTCACATCCTTCACGTCCCAATTGAACTCGACCATTAAGTGCACCTTCCCAGCCCCGGGACCGACGTGATACGCGATCGGCAGAGCCCCACGCCACTCCTCGGGCGCAAGCGGACCGGTAAGAGCCTCCAACAGCGGCTGTGCATCTCCGTAGGAGATGGGCAGAGTCGGAATCTTGGTAATGCTGGGAGCGTTATTCGCGGTCATTTGGGGTGCATTGGGATCGCCGCGGTCCGGAGTGAGCGGATCACCGGGATAAGAAGAGGGAAAATCCATCACGCTACCGCGCTGCACACCCTGATCAGGACGCATTGGTCCTTTGGGAAAAACGTCGCCGCCAAAGTAGCCGTCGTCTTTTGGATCGGAGTAGATGAGGCAGCCCACCGCCCCGTGTTCGGCCGCAACCTTGGGCTTGATGCCGCGCCACGAATTTCCGTAGCGCGCAATCACAATCGCTCCCTGCACTGAAACCCCGAGGCGCTGAAGGCGTTCGTAATCCTCAGGCAAGCCGTAGTTCACGTACACCAGCGGCGCGGTCACATCCCCGTCGCGGGAATAGGAATTATAAGTGGGAAGCTGTTCGTCCCGCTGACTCGAAGTAGGATCCTCTGCTAAAGCAGGTTCCTGCAACTTAGCAACGTAATGTGTGGGCGCCACTAGCTCCAGCAACCGGCGCTTAGGCGTAGGAAATAGCACTTTGAAACTTTCAATATGAGCATCCAGCCCCCACTCTTTGAATTTCGAGAGAATCCACTCTGCATTCTGCTTGTCGTAGGCCGAGCCCACATGGTGCGGGCGGGCGCTCAGCAATTGCATATAGTCGCGTTGCTTCTGAGCGTTGGGAAGGGCGCGGAACTTGGTCTCCCACTCGCGTTCGGTACTCGCGTGCATGGTTGAGAACCCATCAAGAGTAGCGTCTTGATTCGATTCCGGCGAATCCGCCAGAGCTGAGTGAAGAAACAAGCCGATGATAAGCAGGGCAAGGATTGAGCGCCGCATGGGCCTCCTGAGGTCTAGAAATTAAGACAATGAGTATGCCACGGAAAGCCCCAACTTTCTGATGGGACCGGAAAATTTCTGTACGAATGGGAATGAAGAGCAATACGGGAGGACGTTGTCGGACCGTCTTTTCTTTCTTGAAGTGCCTCTGTTAGGCTGTCGCCATTCACCGGAGGCACTATGATTAGATTTCATCTTCTGAAAATTCTTGCCGTTGCCGTACTCCTTTCGGTGTCGAGCTCCTTCGTTCCCGCGCAGCAACCCTCTAGTCCCGCCCAGAAGCGGATCGCCATTCGTGCCGGGCGTCTGATTGACTGCAAAAGCGATGCCCCCATTTCGAATGCCCTCATCCTCATTGAGGGTGACAAGATTCTGAGCGTCACCGCCGGCGGCTCTCCGCCGCCAGGCGTCGACCTGATCGATCTTTCCAAGGCCACCGTCCTTCCCGGTTTCGTCGATGCCCATACGCACGTTCTGCTCCAGGGGGACATCACCTCGGAAGAATACGACAAGCAACTCCTCAAACAGTCCATTCCATACCGTGCCATCCTGGCCGCGCGCAATGCGCAGATCGCGCTCTCTCATGGCTTCACCGCGCTGCGCGACCTCGAGACCGAAGGCGCAATGTACGCTGACGTCGACGTCAAGCAGGCCATCGCCAACGGGGAAATCCCCGGCCCGCACATGCAAGTGGCCACCCGCGCCATGACTCCCACCGGCATGTACGGCCCGCTGGGATATTCCTGGGAAATCCGTGTTCCGCAGGGCGTGCAGTATGTCGATGGCGCGGAAGAAGCCCGCAAAGCGGTTCGCGAGCAGGCGATGTTTGGAGCTGACTGGATCAAGTATTACTCCGACCACGGCTACTTCTATGGTCCCGATGGCGTACTGCACAGCCACGTCAATTTCACTGACGAAGAAGCCAGAGCAATCGTCGATGAAGCGCATCGCATTGGAAAGAAAGTGGCCGCGCACGCCATCGGCAATGATGGCATTTCCGCCGCGCTGAGAGCAGGCGTCGATACCATCGAGCATGGAGATGGGCTCAGCGAGCCGCAAATGGAAGAAATGGCCCGCCGCGGTATCTACTGGGTTCCGACCATCGCGGTCGGCGCCTATGTCGCATCCGGGCGCCAGGGCAACTGGCCGAAGATGGTGGACACTGAAAAGGCTGCGTTTCAATTAGCGTTGAAAAAGGGAGTGAAGATCGTCCTCGGCACTGACGCCGGCGGCTTTGACTGGAGAGACTTGAACGAAGCTAAGGAATTCGAATACTACGTCAACTACGGCATGACGCCTCAGCAAGCGATTCGAACCGCGACCACCACCGCCGCCGAACTTCTGGGTTGGTCCGACAAAATGGGCACCGTTGAAGCCGGGAAGTGGGCCGATTTCGTAGCCGTCTCCGGCGACCCCCTAAGAGACATCACTGAACTCCAGCGCGTCAAGTTCGTAATGAAGTCCGGTAGCGTCTTCAAGAACGAGTTCAAATGACCGCTGATTACCGCTAATCCCAATGACTGGCGCCGCCATTCGGGGGCCAACTCCAGCAAACGCACAAAACTTTACAAGCGTAACGCACGCTCTGAGCGGTATCATCCGAGCAAGACGGCACCGAACGTCGACGCGACGCTATGAGGAGATCTGGTCTTCGTATCCTGGTGAGTAGGGGCAAGTTGCGCCCAGAGTTCGTCTTTCATTTTCTCGTTTTATTCCAGGCTATCGTGTTTCACCCGTATCCATTGCGGGGACAGACTGGGCAAGATGCTACTCCCACGACTGGCGGGCGAAGCATCCACGGCGTCGTGAAATCTGGGAATATGCCGATTCCCGGCGCGGGCGTTTCCGCGACGAACGCCGCCACCAAAGAGCAGGTAAATACCTCGACAGATGTCGACGGAAGTTACTGGCTGCGGATTCCCGCCGATGGACACTACGCCGTGCGAGTGCAAATGGCGGCATTTGCCGCGAGCTCGCAGGAGGTAGTGCTGGACGAAACCCACCAGGACGCGCAGACGAACTTTGAACTCATCCTCCTGTCGCGGGCACGCGCTGCTTCCACTGACAATGACAAAGACAACGACAGTGCCCAGCGGCGCACGAATACCGGCGGACGTGGCTTCCAGAGTCTTTCCGTGTTTCAGAGTGCGGCGGGTCAGGATACATCCAGCGGGCCCATGAGCGACATAGTTCCTTCCGGCATGCCGGTTCCCGGAATCTCGCCCGACAGCGCTACGGAATCCGTAGCGGTTTCGGGCAACACTTCGAATTCCTTCAATGCGCTGAGCGCTGACGAAATGCAGCAGCGCTTCAACGATGCCCGCCAACAGGGAGGAGGATTCGGCGGCGGCTTCGGCGGTCTGGGAGGCGGAGGTTTCGGAGGCGGAGGTTTTGGCGGCGGGGGTTTTGGCCGGCGGGGGTTCGACATCAATCGCCCGCATGGATCGATATACTACGGCGTCGGCGATTCCGCTCTGAACGCCTCGCCGTTCTCGATCACCGGCCAGCCGACGGAAAAACCAGCCTACTTGCAAAATAGTTTCGGCGGTTCCGTGGGCGGACCCCTGAACATTCCCCACATCTACCACGGCGGGACCAAGACTTTCTATTTCATCAATTACAACGGCAAGCGAGCGGAGAATCCCTTCGATCAGTTTTCGACGGTACCAACGCTGCAGGAGCGTCAGGGAAACTTTTCCGGTGTCACATACACCTCGGGAGTCGAAGCTGGAAAACCGGTAGAGCTGTTCAATCCCACCACCAACACTCCTTACGCAGGCAACGTCATTCCAGGATTCAGCTCACAAACGTGCCCCCCGAGCGGACCCTCCACTGGTGCGGCAGGATTGCTGCAATATATTCCGTGCCCGAACCTTCCGGGCAGTTTTCAAAACTTCCACTTTGTAACCTCGGCCAACAGCGACAGCGACGATCTGAATATGCGCCTAAACCACACCTTCGGCGCGGCTCCCGTGCGCGGCCGCCGGGGCGGAGGCCGCAACGCTCCCCGCAACAGCTTGCAGCTGGGCTTTCACTACCACGGATCGAGCGCCAACTTGACCAATCCGTTCCCGAGCGTAGGCGGCAACACAACGGTCCGCAGCTTTGATGTGCCCGTGTCTTATACGCGGAGCATCGGCAAGCTGACCAACATTATTCGCGCGGATTTCAATCGCAGTCGCACGCGCACCCAAAATCTTTACGCCTTCAGCAACGACATCACCGGAACGCTGGGTATCACGGGAGTTTCGCAGAATCCCTTCGACTGGGGCTTGCCGAATCTGTCCTTTACCGATTTCGCCAACCTTCAGGACACGACTCCTGCGCTCACGCGAAACCAGACCTACACCTTCTCCGACAATGTGATCTGGAACCACGGCAAGCATACCTGGCGCTGGGGCGGAGATTACCGGCGCGTGCAGGTGAATACAGAAACTGACGGCAACCCGCGCGGTTCATTCGTTTTCACCGGCCTCAACACCTCGGAAATCAGCGGCGGCCAGCCCGTGGCCGGGACGGGATTCGATTTTGCAGATTTTCTGCTCGCACTCCCTCAACAAACCTCCGTGCAGTTCAGCGAAAGCAATCACGGCAACCACTTCCGCGGCAACTACTGGGATTTATACGTGCAGGACGAGTGGAAGATGCGCGCGAATCTGACCCTCAATCTTGGTGTGCGCTATGAATACGTCTCGCCCCTTACCGAAGTGAACAATCTCCTTGCAAACCTCGATCTTTCTCCTGGCGTGTTGGTGCAGAATCCTGCGCTCGCGCTGCAGGTTACTCCCATCGAGTTAGGGCAAGCCGGGCCATTCTACGGCCCCTTGCCGGCCACTCTGGTGCGGCCCGATCGCAACAACTTCGCGCCTCGCATCGGCTTTGCCTGGAAGCCGTTTTCAAAGACCGTGGTGCGCGGCGGATACGGCATCAACTACAACACGGGAGCGTATCAAGGCATTGCGCAGCAACTTGCCTTGCAGCCACCGTTCGCCACCACGGCGACGAATGTTCAGGCAGCTCTCCCGTCTCCTCCAAACCTGACGCTGCAAAACGGATTTCCCACGGTCACCGGCATTGCCAACAATTATGCGGTGAATCCGAATTACCGGTTGGGTTACGTCCAGATTCGCAATTTGGACATTCAACAGCAGATTCGTCCCACGCTGCTCCTGAATATTGACTACACCGGAACCAAGGGAACCGATCTCGACATTCTGGAAGCCCCCAACCGAACCGTGACCGGGATTCGTATTAACGGGGTTGACGCCTTCACCTACGAAAGCTCAGTGGCCGATTCGGAGGCCAACGCGGGATCAGTGCGGCTGCGCAAGCGCTTGGCGAAAGGATTCTCGATCGGAGGCACGTACACATTTTCCAAGTCGCTGGACGACGCATCTTCTATCGGCGCAGGAGCGACCTCAGCGGCAAGTTCACCTGGACTGGGCGCAGGCGGTACCGGCGCTGCCGGAAGCGGCCCTGCGACCAGCGGAGGCGCTGCCAACGTTGCGCAAAATCCCTTCGATCTCTCAGCCGAGCGCGGGCTCTCCAGCTTCAACCAGACGCATAAATTCACTGCGGATTATCTGTTAGAGCTACCCTTCGGCCACGACAAGCGCTGGCTCACCGAGAATACTCCGGCGCGCGCCATTCTTGGTGACTGGCAATGGAGCGGCGATTGGACGATTGCATCCGGCCTGCCCTTTACCCCTCGACTGCTCGGCGACATCGACGATGTGAATGCGGGGACGAACGGGACGCTGCGGGCCGACTTGGTTCCGGGGCAACCGGTCACCCCGTCGAATCGCTCGATTGTGGAATGGTTCAATACCGCCGCGTTCGTCGCGCCTCCGGCGGGACAATACGGCGACGCGCGCCGCAATAGCATCATCGGCCCGGGCAGCAAGGTGTTTGACATGGCATTTACAAAAATCATTCCTCTGAAGGAATCGCGCATGCTCGAGTTCCGGGCCCAGGCCACCAACATTTTCAATATACCGAACTATTCATCGATCGATACCACGGTAAACTCGCCCACTTTTGGCCGGGTTACCGCGGTGGGCGCAATGCGGCAGTTCACGATTACATCACGCTTTCGTTTCTGAGAAGAACGCTGCTGGAGAGTAGGTTAGAAGAATCACGATGACATCCATTCCAAACCGATTGGCCGGTAAAGGTGTTGCGACGCTGCTGGTGCTCGTGCTCCTGTGTGCCGCTGCGCCTTCGCAGCAAGAGCCCGAGTACGTCCTACACGTGGAATCGGATCTGGTCCTTGTGAATGTGACGGTCAGAGACAAGAATGGAAAGTTTGTCGAGGGATTGAAACCGGAAAACTTCACCATTCTCGAAGACAACAAGCCGCAGAAGATTCTCTCCTTCGATGTGGAGAACGTCGATGCCGTTCCAGCATTGGATGTAACCCAGGCGAAGCCGCTGCCGGAGCCGGCTCCTGTGCCGAAGGCTCCAGCAGCGTCTCCGGCAAATGCGGCAGCCCAATTCAAAGATCGGCGCCTGATTGTTTTGTTCTTCGATCTTTCTGCCATGGAACCGGACGAAATCGACCACGCAGTTACGTCCGCCGAACATTATGTCGATACTCAAATGGCGCCCGCGGACCTGGTGTCGATTGTTTCGCTGGGAAGTTCGCTGCTGGTGAATCAGGACTTCACGACTGATCACGCCCTGCTGAAAAAGCAGTTGGAGCAGTTCAGTTCAGGCAGCGGTCAAGGCTTCGAAGAAGGCACCACGGGTACCACTGAAGGAACACCGGACACGGGCCAGCCTTTTACCGCCGACGACACCGAATACAACATTTTCAATACCGACCGCCGGCTCGAGGCCCTGCGATCGGTGGCCGAAAAGTTGAGCTACGTTCAGCAGAAAAAGTCCCTGATTTATTTCTCCAGCGGCATGGACCGCACCGGCATTGAGAATCAATCGGAACTGCGAGCAGCTGTGAACGCGGCAGTTCGTTCCAACCTGGCGATTTACACCATGGACATGCGCGGCCTGCAGGCACTGGTGGCGGGCGGGGAAGCGCAGAATGCCAGCCTGCGCGGCGTTTCGGCGTATTCGGGTCAGGCGACACTCAATGCCTTGAATTCCAATTTCACCACCCAGGAAACACTGGTCACGCTGGCCAGCGACACCGGCGGACGCGCTTTTCTCGATTCCAACGACTTCACCAAGATTTTCAAAGGCGTGCAGCAGGACACATCAACTTATTACCTGCTGGGCTATCACAGCACGAATCCCGCGCGGGACGGGCATTACCGGCGCATCGTTGTGAAAAGCAGTGTTCCCGGGGTGAAAGTCGACTACCGCCGTGGCTACTACGCTCCGGCGGATTTCAAGCATTCCACGCAAGACGACAAAGAGCGGCAGCTCGAGGAGGAACTCGCTTCCGAACTGCCGGCTACGGATTTGCCGTTATATCTCGGCGTCGCCTACTTTCGCCTGGAGGGCAACAAGTTCTTCGTTCCCATGTCGCTGGTGGTGCCGGGATCGCAGATTCCATTCGTCCGCAACAGCGATCGCGACAAAGCGACGCTGGATGTGATTGGAATGGTGCTCGATAGCGAACACCATCCCTTGAATAGAATCCGCGATACCGTGAAGCTCGCAGTGGATACGTCGACCGAAGTGCAGAAAAAGAATGTGCAATATGACAGCGGGATGAGCCTGCTAAGCGGCAAGTATCACCTGAAATTCGTAGTGCGCGAGAATCAAACCGGCCGCATGGGATCGTTCGAAACCGACATCGACGTCCCAGACTTGAAAACCCAACCGCTGAAGATGAGCTCAGTAGTGCTGGCCAGCCAGATTCAACCGGCAAAGAAGAGTGCGAACCCCAATCCGCTCGTGCACGACGGTTCCGAGATCATTCCCAGCATCACGCATGTTTTCTCCGCCACGCAACACCTCCTTCTTTATTACGAGGTCTATGATCCAGCAAAGCCGGCAGTCGCAACTTCCGCAACAGATGCCGAGCACAAGCCCGGAATACGGCTCTTGACCAATGTTGCGTTCTTTCAAGGTAAGGCGAAGGCTTACGAGAGTTCGTTGGTGGAGTTGACGGAATTAAACGCGCGGGAACGCAAGGCCGCCGTTTTTCAATTAGATGTGCCGCTCACATCTCTTAAGCCCGGCTTTTATACCTGCCAGGTAAATGTGATCGATGACGCCGGGGGCCACTTCCTGTTTCCGCGCCTCGCCTTGTTGATTCGGACGGAACCTAAAATCTGACAACGACGCAAGACCTGACCCCACTAATTAAGGCCCGAAGAACTGCCCCGGAGCTCAGCTCCCCACATACCTCGCGTAAAGGCTCCGTGCAACCCCAGTTTCCGTCGTCCCCTTGATGATTGCCCGCCCGTCAGGAAACAACGTCATCTCATAGGGCTCGTGCCAGAACTTCAGCACGAATTCGTTGTGCCGGACTACGCCGTGAGCCTCCAGCCGCCGCTGCATCTCGGCAAAATCGATCGGCCGGGCACGCTCATGAATCTGCACTGAGTTTCGTCCGCACAGCGTAATGTGCGGACGCCCCTCGCCCGCCAGATGCACAAAATCTCGCTCCCCGCAGGTCCGGCAGCCCGGCCGCGGATTCGCCGCAGCGATCTCCGCCTGCTCATTCGTCCACACATCGTAAGACCAAAGCGTGTTGCGCAGCTGCTGCGCCGCGCTACCCCCAATCAACAACTTCACCGCCTCCGTTGCAGCAATCGAAGCCACCAGGTTCACCGCTGTATTCAATATCCCGGAGGTTTCGCAGGTCTCCACCATCCCCCCCGGCGTGTGCGGAAAAATACAAGCCAGGCATGCCGTCTTACCCGGCAACACATTCAGAGTCACGCCATAACTGCCCACGGCCGCTGCATAAATCCACGGCATCGAGCTTTTCATGGCATAATCGTTCAGCAAATATCGAGTCTCGAAGTTATCTGTTCCATCAAGGATTACATCCATCCCTTCAAGTAACGCATGAATGTTCTCCGGAACCACATCTTCGACCCGAGCCTCCACCACAATCTCCGAATTAAAAGCGGCAATCTTTCGCGCCGCGGCAATCGCCTTGGGCAATGACTCGGCCGCATCGCCTTCCTCGAACAGAGACTGCCGCTGCAGATTGCTCGCCTCAACGTAATCGCGATCGATAATCCGCAACCTTCCCACGCCCGCGCGTCCTAGTAATGACGCCAGCGCCGATCCGGTCGCGCCGCACCCAACAATCGCAACTCGCCCCGCGGCCAGTCGCCGTTGGCCCTCCAATCCAATTCCGCCAAACAAAATCTGGCGCGAATACCGCTCGTCGAATTTTTCCTTCTCCACGCCCTGTCTCAAGGAGGTCACCAGTTTCCACCCGCAAAACCTTTATTATAAGTGTCTGGACTGCTTTAGCCGCCAGCATGCAGACAAAACCGGCCTTCCGCGCTTCATCGAACGTAGGCAACAGGCCCAAGGACATTATTTGCTGAGACGGTACGCCTCACTCGTGATGGTTATCATCGCTTCGCTCGATCCTGCCCTTGGGGGATCGTCTGCGTCCGCCTCCTCGCACGCGTCTCAGGAACCGCAATCTACGCAATCCCTCTCAACTCTCGCTTCCATGGCGGCTTACGCCGGACGCACGGTGCAATCGATCGAACTGCCCGGCGTGCCCGACCGCGACCACTTGCTGCCGATGCTCCCGCAGAAACCTGGCCAGCCGCTCGACCGCGACCAGGTCCGCGAAAGCATCCGAATCCTCTTCGCCACCGGACGCTTTGCCGACATCCAGGCCGAAGTCACGCCCTCCGGTTCTGATGTGCTGCTCACCTTCACGACCTCACTCAATTTCTTTGTCGGTGCCGTCGATGTGGAAGGCGCTCCCGGCCACCCCAACTCCAACCAGGTCGTCAATGCCTCCAAGCTCCAGCTTGGCGAGCTTCATACTCTCGTCAAACTCAACAGCGCCCTGCAGAATGTTCGTCAGCTCATGCAGGAGAATGGGTATTACCGCGCGCGAGTCACCGCCGAAAGCACTGCCAACTCTGCCACCCAGCAGGTCAATATCCTTTTCCACATCACTGCCGGAGACCCGGCCCAGATCGGCGAGGTCAAACTCACTGGCCATGCAACCTTTTCCCAGGGCCAGTTTCAAGACATCGCCAGCATGCACCCCGGCGATCGCGTCACCGCTGCCCGCATCACAAATTCCCTTCAGCGCTTGCGCAAGAAGTTTCAGAAACAACAGCGCGTCTTGGCTCAAGTTTCCATTGCCGAGCAGAAATTTAACCCCGAATCGAACGCTGTTGACTATACCTATCTGATCGAACCCGGCCCCGTCGTGGTGGTCTACGCCCTGGGATACCACATCAGCCGCGGCGTTATGAAAAAAGAAGTTCCGGTCTACGAGGAAAACGCCCTCGACGACGACCTGCTCAACGAAGGCAAGCGCAACCTCTTGGACTATCTCCAGAGCCGTGGCCATTTCGACGCCACGGTCGAGATCCAGAAGGAAAGCGCTCCCGACACTCTCCGTGTCATCTACCGCGTCAATCCTGGTCCCCTGCACAAGCTCGAGCTCATCGAGATTACTGGAAACAACTACTTCCCCCGGCGAATGCTCCGGACCCGGCTCCAGATCGAACCCGCCGGCAGGTTTTCCTCCGGACGCTACAGTGGAGAGTTGCTCAAGAGCGACGTCGCCGACCTCCAGGCTCTATACGTCTCGAGCGGATTCCGCGAAGTCAAAATTCAGACTAAAGTCGACGACGATTATCATCATGCCGACAACCACCTCGCGGTTCACATTCAAATTGAAGAAGGTCGGCAGACTCTTAACGGCGCAGTGCACATAATCGGCAATCAGAAGATTGACTCCAAGGTGTTCGCCGAACTCAAGACTATTGAAGGCCAGCCCTACTCGGAACAAAACCTGGCCGATGACCGCGAGTCCATCCTCAACTACTATTTCAATCACGGCTTTTCCAACGCTAACCTCGAAATCACCACGAACCCGTCGCCCGGCCAGCCCAACCGCGAAGACATCACCTACACCATCCGAGAGGGCGAACAGTTCTTCGTTAACCAGGTAATGGTGGCCGGGCTCAATCACACTCGCGACTTTGTTGTGCAGCGCGAGATTCGAGTGTCTGCGGGCCAGCCTCTCAGCCAGCAAGACCTCCTTGATACGCAGACCAAACTCTATGACCTTGGCATCTTCAGCCAGGTCGACACCGCCGTCCAGAATCCCGAGGGCTCCGACTCCCAGAAAAATGTTCTCGTCCAGGTGCAGGAAGCCAAACGCTACACCTTCACCTATGGCGGCGGACTGGAGTTTGAAACCGGCCTGCCCTCCGGAGCTAGCGCTCCGACTGGAGCCACCGGAGTCAGTCCGCGCGTCGGATTCGATATCACCCGCCTCAACGTGGGCGGCCGCGACCAGACCCTGACCTTCCAGTCCCACGTCGGACGCCTCCAGCAGCGTGGCCTTATCAGTTACGAAATCCCCAAGCTCTTCAATGAGGACCGCTTCAAGATCTTCTACACGATTTTCTACGACAACAGCCTTGACGTTTCCACCTTTACCTCTCAACGACTGGAAGGCAAGATCGATGTTCGCCAGCAAATCGGTCCAGTGCTACCCAACTACTCCTCATCCATCACCTACCGCTTCGATTACCGCCGCGTCAAAGCCAGCGACCTTGCCTCCAACTTCTCACCGGCCGAATTCAGTTTGTTTTCCTTGCCTGCTCACGTCGGTGGTCCGGGTTTTACCTTCATCCGCGACAAGCGCGACAGTCCTCTGGAAAGTACCAAGGGCCAATACTTCACCCTGGATGCTTTCGCTGCATCCAGTTACGTTGGTTCTCAGGCTAATTACGGCCGCGTTCTAACCCAGGATTCCACCTACTACGCCTTTGGACGCGCGAATCACAAGTTTGTCTTCGCTCGCTCCACTACTCTGGGTTTGGAGCAGGTCTATCGCGGTACCCGAGTTCTTCCACCCGGAGCCTGTCAAATCAGCGGCTTGACCAACTCTTGCCCTTCGGGTATCTCGGTGATCCCGCTCCCCGAAGTTTTTTTTGCCGGCGGTGGCAACTCTCATCGCGGTTTTGGGTTAAATCAAGCAGGACCACGCGATCCCGATTCCGGTTTTCCCGTCGGCGGCT
The DNA here is from genome assembly GCA_035486795.1 of Candidatus Sulfotelmatobacter sp. Classification (GTDB taxonomy): domain Bacteria; phylum Acidobacteriota; class Terriglobia; order Terriglobales; family Acidobacteriaceae; genus Sulfotelmatobacter. The sequence continues at coordinate 22,691 of DATHMS010000006.1, forward strand.
CAGCTCTGTTCGTCAACAGTGAGGAACTGCGCTTTCCGCAGGTTAGTCTGCCTTATCTCGGAGAAGGTTTCGGTTTTGCCATCTTTCACGATATGGGCAACGTCTTCACCGCCGGTCACGATTTGCTCACCGGCCTGATGCGCTGGCATCAGCCCGATCCCGCCCAGTGTTTGCTGGCTAACCCCGGCGCGATCGTTCCAGCGTGTGAAACCTACTTCAACAACACCGGTTACGACTACACTTCTCACGCCGTGGGGCTTGGTTTGCGTTACAAAACCCCCATCGGCCCCTTGCGCTTCGACTTCGGGTACAATCTAAACCCAACGTCCTATTTTCAGGGTGTGGTGAATTCGACTGGAGCGCTGACGGGTAACTTTGAGACCCAGCGCCTCCGGCATTTCAATCTCTTTTTTAGCATCGGTCAGCCATTTTAATGAGATTTCAAACCTACAGGATGATTGTCGTGGCCGCACTGGCTCTTCTGCTGTCGATGCTCCTGTTCGCGCCTGCGCCCGCCTCTGCCGAGGTGATCGACCGTATCATCGCTACCGTCAACGGCCATATTATTCTGCAGTCCGACTGGGATGAAGCTCTCTGCTATGAAGCTCTCCTCACCAATCGCAACCTCGACCAGTTCACTGATGACGACCGCCGCGCCGTTCTGGACCGTCTTATCGACCAGGAGCTTCTTCGCGAGCAGATGAAGTCGGCGGACTTCCCCCATGCCACTAACGCCGAGGTCGCTACCCGCGTGGCCGACGCCCGCAAACAATACCCTCAAGGCGCATCCAATGAAACCTGGCAGGCTCTTCTAGCCCAATACCACCTCGCTGAAAAGGATCTCTTCGCCCACATCCAGCAGCAGATCGACGTCATGCGTCTGGTCGACGCGCGCCTTCGTCCCGCCGTCGAGATCGATTCCAAGTCCATCGAAGCTTATTACCGCGACCAGTTCGTCCCCAAGCTGAAGCAGTCGGGAGCCTCCGAAATTCCCCTCGCCGACGTCTCGGCCAAGATTCGCGAACTACTCACGCAAGAAAAGGTCAGTGAGTTGCTCGTTTCCTGGTTGCAAACTTTGCGCTCCGAGGGGCAGGTCCACATTCCCGGCGTCACGCCCTCTGCGAACGATCCGGGAGTCCGATCGCAGTGACCGAACCCTCCCCGAAGCCCACTGTCCGGCGCTGGTGGAAATATCTGCTATTCGTCACCGCGACCGGCGCCCTCGCTGCTCTTGCCCTGCTTGTGTACGTCAATACTGACTCTTTTCAGTCACTGGTCCGCCGCCGCCTCATTGCCGAGCTGGAGCGCGTCACCGGCGGCCGCGTCGAGGTCGGCAGCATCCACACCACTCCCTTTCGCCTCCAGGCTGACGTGCGCGATATCACCGTCCATGGCCGCGAGTCTGCTGCCGAAGTTCCTCTAGCCCACGCTGACCGGATCGTCGCTCGCCTGACACTGAGTTCTCTTCTTCGTTCCGAGTTCGCCTTCCATGAGGTCGTCCTTGATCAACCCATCGTCCATGTGGGTTTCTATCCCGACGGGACCACCAATTTTCCACCGCGAAGAGTCGCGCCGGCCACGGGCGCCACTCTTGTCGAGCAACTCTTTGCTCTCTCGATCGATCATCTCCAACTTCGCCATGGTCGCATCCTGTGGGACGATCAGACCTTCCCGGTTGACCTCGCCGCTCGTGACATTTCGCTTGAAATGAACTATTCCTTTCTCCGCCGCCGCTATGACGGACGCCTTCTGCTCGGCATGGTCGACACCAAACTGCCGGACTGCCGCCCTTTCGCATGGATGACCGAGTTAGATTTCAATCTCGGATCCGACTCTGCCATCGTCTCGGCTCTTAAGTGGAATTCTGGACACTCGCACGTCTCAGCCACCGGAGAGGTCACAGATTTCCGCCGTCCCCGTCTCCAGGGCTCCTACGATGGCCATGTCGATCTCACCGAAGCTGCGTCCATCACTCGCCGCCGTGATCTTCGCTCCGGCGTGCTCGAATTAAAAGGGCGCGGCGACTGGTCGCTCGACCAGTTCGCGACCAACGGTCTGCTGACCCTCCGCGACCTCGCTTGGGAGAATGACCAAGTCTCTCTCTCCCGCGCCTCTCTTAACGCCGGCTACACTCTTACAGATGAGCAACTCAAGCTCTCCAAGCTGGAAGGGAAGATGTTCGGGGGTAGTTTCACCGGCGATGCTGAATTGAATCATTGGCTCGCTCCTCCGCAGCATCTCTCTCCCATCGCCAGAAAAAACCTTGATACCGCCACCATTTCTGCCGCCCCACCCCCGAATAAGTCCGGCCAGAAAATCGCCAACCGAAAACCGTCGTTACCAAAACCGCCGGCAATCCAAACCGCGTTCGTCCGGCTTCATCTGCACGACCTATCTGTCGAAGATCTTGTCGGTGCGCTCACTACTCCCGCGCATCCCATCTCGCGCCTCCATCCCGTCGGGATGGCCTCCGGAACCCTCGAAGCTCGCTGGAAGGGGGCCCTCCGCGATGCGGAAGTCCAGTTCGCTGTCGATCTCACCCCTCCGCCGCATCCTGATCACACAGAACTCCCGCTCACAGCTCGTGCCAGCGGCCTCTACCATGCCACTGACGACGCCTTGGACCTGCAGCAGTTCTCGCTCGCTACACCCACCTCCCACGTACAGGCCTCGGGCACGCTATCAGTCACGTCCGCGCTGCGACTCTCGATTACCACCTCAAGTCTTGCCGACTGGCTGCCTTTTCTTGAGGTCGTTCGCGGTCCGGCGATGTTTCCAATCGCGCTGAAAGGTAGCGCCACGTTCAATGGCAGCCTGGGCGGTTCGTTATCCTCTCCTCAAATTGGCGGCAACCTGCAAGCCGACGATTTCGACGTCACCCTGCCCGCCACAGCCAATACGCATCCTCATCAAACGCATTGGGACTCTCTTTCCGCCTCGATTCAGGTTTCCTTCCAAGCCGTCGCTCTTCATAACGCCGCTCTGCGCCGTGACGACGCTTCCGCTGAATTTAACGCCACCGCCTCCCTCCAACACGGCCATTTCACCCGAGATAGCAGCTTCACCCTCCGTGCCAACCTGCACAACGCCAACTTGGCCGACGTCGAGGCTTTCGCCGGATTCAACTATCCCGTCTCCGGCAAAACCGATCTTTTCGTCCAGGCCGCTGGCACGTTCGCTGAACCTCACGGCGATGGGCAGGTACATCTCAGCAACGCTTCTGCCTACGGCGAGATCATTCAGAAGCTCGACTCTGACTTCCATGTCGCCCACGGCCAAATTGCTTTCGACAACTTGCATCTCCTCCACGACGATTCCGTCATCACCGGAAGCGCTGCGTACAGTCCTTCCACCCGTGCCTTCGATCTGGATCTCGCTGGTAGCAATTTCGATCTCGCCCGCCTTCACCAGATCCAACCCAATCGTCTCTCCGTAGAAGGACGCGCCGACTTCGTCCTCAAGGGCTCCGGCACTCCCGAAGCGCCTTCGATCAATGGGGAAGTCCACGTCCGGAATCTTATCCTCGATCACGAACTCGCCGGCGACATGAACTTGCAAGCCGTGACTGAGGGCGGCGTGCTGCACGTCACCGGCAACTCCAACTTCCAGCAGGGCTCACTTCTGGTCAGCGGCAACATTCAACTGCGCGATGCCTACCCCGCCGACCTCACCTTCAAAATGGACCAACTCGATCTCGACGCACTTTGGCGCTCCTATTTCCGTGGCCAACTCACAGGACATTCCGCGGTCGTCGGCTCTCTCAACCTGCGCGGCCCTCTCCGCCAGCCCGGGCAGTGGGCCCTGGAGGGCGACCTGGCTTCCGTTGCACTCGACGTAGAAAACGTCAAGGTTCATAATCAGGATGCCGTTCGCTTCTCGCTCGCCCATCAATCAGTCAACATCCAGCAACTCCATCTCGTGGGAGAAGGCACCGACCTCACAGTTCATGGCGCGGTGCAACTCTCGGGTGATCGCACCCTCAATCTCACTGCCGATGGACGTCTCGACCTCAGGCTGCTCTCCAGTGTTGACCCTAACCTTACTTCTTCCGGCCTCGTCACCATGAACGTGACCGTGGGCGGTACACTTGCCGAGCCTCTGCCTGAGGGCCATTTTCAAGTGACCAACGGTTCGCTCTCCTATGCTGGACTGCCCAGCGGCTTGAGCGAACTCAACGGCTCACTCCTGTTCACTCGCGATCGCATCCATACCGAAACGCTCACCGCCCGCACCGGAGGCGGCACGCTCGATCTCAAAGGCGAGGCCACCTACTTTAACCAGCAGCTTAATTTCAATGTCACCGCCACCGGTAAGGATGTGCGCTTGCGCTATCCTCCCGGTGTCAGCTCCACCGCCAACGCGGAATTGCATTGGGTCGGCACCCGCTCTGCTTCCACCGTGTCCGGCGATATCAGCATCAACAAGATTGCCGTGACCCCGGGCTTCGACTTCAGTGCCTATCTCGAGCGCAGCCGCCAGTTCTCCACCGTCACGGCCTCCAACTCTCCCCTTAATAACGTCAAACTCGATATCAGCGTCGTCACTGCGCCGGAGCTCCAGATGCGCACTGCAATCGCCCGCCTCTCCGGCGACGCCGACCTCCGCCTCCGCGGCTCCGTGGCTCGTCCCGCTGTCCTCGGCCGCGTTGATGTTCTCGAAGGCCAAGCCACTTTCCACGGTATCCGCTTTACTCTCGAGCGCGGTGATATCACCTTTGCCAATCCGGTTGCCATCGAGCCCCAACTCAATCTCCAGGCTTCCAGCCATGTCCGCAGCTACGATCTCAACATCACGGTTACCGGCACACCCGACCGCTTGAGCATCAACTACCGCTCCGAGCCTCCCTTGCCCAAGTCCGACATCATCGCGCTCCTCGCGCTCGGCCGCACCAACCAGGAATCTGCGCAACTTCAGGAGCAGTCAGGGCAAAGCGCCTTCTCCGATCAAGCCAGCGCCCTCATCCTCAGCCAGGCTCTGAACAGCACGGTCAGCAGCCGCTTCCAGCGCCTGTTCGGTGCCAGCAACATCAAAATCGATCCTCAGGGACTCACCACCGAAACCAATCCCATCAGCAACGGCCCCCAGATCACCATCGAGCAGCAGTTCTCTAACAACGTGTCCCTCACTTACTCCACCAATGTCTCACAGAGTTCGGAGCAGATCATTCAGGGAGAGTACTATTTCAATCGCAACATTTCCTTCGTCGGCACCCGCGACCAGAACGGAGTGATAAGTTTCGATTTGCGCGTCCGCCGTCGCAAGCAGTAACTCGGACGGGAAACAGGACCCCAAAACTCATGCCTGACTCGACCACCGCGCGTCAACTCATGGTCGATGCCCAAATCCGAGCCCGCGGAATCTCTGACCCGCGTGTCCTCGGTGCGATGCTCCGCGTTCCTCGTCATCGATTCGTCCCTGAAGCATATCGCAGCCAGGCTTACGAAGATCATCCGCTGCCCATCGGCGATGGCCAAACCATCTCTCAGCCCTACATCGTAGCCCGCATGCTGGAATCCCTCCAACTCACCCCCACCGATAAGGTTCTCGAAGTTGGAACTGGTTCGGGCTACGTCACCGCTCTGCTCGCCGAACTAGCAGCGCAGGTCGTTTCCATCGAACGCCACCCCGCTCTCGCCGATTGCGCTCGCAACGTTCTGGCCACGCTCGGCTATACGAATGTCCGTGTTCTCAATGGAGACGGTACGCTCGGTCTTCCCGCCGAAGCTCCGTTCGACTCTATCCTCGTCTCCGCCGCGGCTTCTGATTTGCCTTCCACTCTGCTCACCCAACTCCGCGACCTCGGACGAATGATCATTCCCGTCGGCCCCGCCGACTCTCAGCAGTTGCAGCTCGTTCGCATGGTAAACGGGCAGCCGGCGGTTTCCCTCCGCGAACTCGTCCGCTTCGTTCCTCTGGTTCCCAACCATGAGTGAGCCTTCACGAAGAAATCCGACCCATCCTGACTTCGTCTCCTCTTTGATTTGATGAAGTGAGAAAGCTACCGAGGTTCCGAGAGGGTCGAAACGAGCGCAGAGACGGGAGTTTCAGGAGGACCCGGTTGCACAAGCTGCCAGGCGGAGTCTTGAGCATATTGCAGCACGGAATTGGGAAATATTCCGAGATAGAGAGTGGCGGCCAGGCAGGCTGCCAGCGCGAGACCCAGCGGGATTGGCACCCGAGTCACCGGCACTTCCTTCCGCGATTCGCGCATATACATCATCACGATAATGCGCAGGTAGTAATACGCGCCCACTCCGCTGTTGAGCACTCCGATGATCGTGAGCCAGATCAAGTTGGCCTTTACGGCCGCGCTGAACACGTAGAACTTGGCAAAAAACCCGCCCGTCATCGGTATGCCGATAAGCGAGAGCAGGAAGATAGTAAGCGTCGCCGCCAGCAGCGGAGAGCTGCGGCCCAGCCCCTCATAATCTTCGAGCGTCACGTACCGCTCCCCCGAATTGGCGAAATGGCTTACCACGGCAAACGCACCCAGGTTCATCGCCGCATAGGCTGCGGTGTAAAACATCGCTGCCGAGGTTCCCAGAGCGGGTGTCGCCGCGAACGCCATCAACAAGTAGCCTGCATGCGCGATCGAGGAATAAGCGAGCAACCGCTTCACATTACTTTGAACCAAAGCGCCCAAGTTACCCAAAGTCATGGAGAGCGCTGCCGAGATCCAAATGACCCAGAATATGTCGTGCACGTTGACCACAAAAACTACGCGCAACAAAACCGCAAAGGCCGCTGCCTTCGGCGCGGTCGACATAAAGCCCACAACCGGCGCCGGCGCTCCTTCATACACGTCGGGTGTCCAGATGTGAAACGGCGCGGCAGCCACCTTGAATCCCAGGCCCACAAACATGAACGCCACCGCCACGAACGCCAGCACTGGAATCGGGCCAGTCACTAACGTCCTGCCGATCTGGTCGATATTCGTCGAACCCGTGGCTCCGAACATCAACGCCACTCCATAGAGGAAGAATGCCGTGGCAAATGAACCCAGCAGAAAATACTTCAGCGAGGATTCGGCGCTGGAAGCCTCGTGTCGCCGAAATCCTGCCAGCACATAAGAAGAGATGGACGAAATCTCAAGCGCGATGAAAATCAGAACCAGTTCGATTGCCGACGACATCAGCGCCATGCCGACTGCTCCGAAAAGAATCAACGCATAGTATTCTCCGGCCCGAATCCGCTGCACAGCCATATATTCGTACGAGCTTAGGATGACGACAGCAGCAATCGCAATGATCAGGACATGGAAAAAGACGCTGAATCCATCCACTTGCACCATGTTCCAAAAGGCCAGCCCCGGAGCCTGCGCCATGAACCAGGTTGCCCCAAGTGCCGCCAGCGTGCCCACCAGCGCGATCAATCCCAGAAGCCTCTGACCTGTTTCCTCATCCAGCAGAGGCTCGAGCACCATCACAATCATGCCGAAGACAGAGAGAATAATCTCGGGCAGGATGCGAATATAATCGGCACTTTGCGGCAGCGTCTGCGAGAAGGCCGGAGCGTGCGTCGCGATCATCACTTCAGAGATCACGGTGCCACCACCCTGCTCGCCACTCCCACGACAGGCGTGAGTGCAGCCTGCACCGCCGGATCAATCGCTGCCAGCCAAAGAATCGGCGCGACCCCCATTACCAGCGCTACCGCAGCGCAAGGCCAGATCGCAACTTTCTCGAACCCGGAAAGATCGCTCAAGGAATTGTTCACCGGATGCGTGACCTTGCCGAAGAAAACCCGCTGATACATCCAGAGAAGGTAGATCGCGCTCCAAATGATGCCGGTGGCGCCAAGTATCCCGTAAACTGCTTTGTCCTGGAACGCGCCGCTCAACACTAGAAATTCGCCAATGAATCCGTTCAGAAGCGGCAGACCCACCGACGCCAGCACGATCACCAGGTAAGACGCCGCATAAACCGGCATGGGCGAAGCCAATCCGCCGAATTCGCTGATCTCGTAGGTGTGTCGCCGTTCGTGCAGAATGCCCGCCAGCATGAACAGTCCACCCGTCGAAATTCCGTGAGCCAGCATGACGAACATCGCGCCATTCAGTCCAGCCTGCGTGAAGCTGAAGATTCCCAGCACCACAAATCCAAGGTGGCTGACCGACGAGTACGCGATCAACTTCTTCATATTCGGCTGGACCATTGCCACTAGGGCTCCATAGATGATGCCAATCAAGGCCAAAGTCATGACCCATGGAGCATTCTGCCGCGATTGCTCGGGAAACAGTCCCAGGTTAAAGCGAAGCAGTCCGTAGGTACCCATCTTGAGCAGCACTCCGGCCAGCAGCACTGACCCCGCCGTCGGAGCTTCCACGTGCGCATCGGGCAACCATGTATGAAAGGGAAATAACGGTACCTTAACGGCAAACGCCAGGAAGAAGCCCAGGAAAAGCCACTGTGCGGCAGCCGGAAACTTCGGCACCGTTCCGCTCATGATCTGGTCACGAATCACAACAAAATCAAAGCTGCCGGTATGCGCATAAAGCCACAAGATCGCCGCCAGCATAAACACTGAGCCAATCATGGTGTACATAAAAAACTTAACCGCTGCATACACCTTGCGCTCGTGCCCGAAAATACCGATCAGCAGCGCCATCGGTATCAGCGTGGCTTCCCAGAAGAAGTAAAAGAGGAACAAGTCGAGAGATGTAAACACTCCGATCAGCGCCGTCTCCAGAATCAGCAGCAGAATGAAGAACTCCTTCACTCGCCCGTGAATCGACTTCCAGGAAATTAAGACGCAAAGCGGCGTGAGAAACGTTGTGAGCACCACCAGCCACAGAGAGATGCCGTCCACCCCCATGTGGTAGTGAATATTCGGAGTGGAAACCCACTGCTTGTCGACCTGGTACTGAAAATCAGTCTGCCCGCGAAGGAAATAAACCGGCAGGTGCAGAGACAAAACGAACGTCAGCAGCGTGACGACCAGAGCAAAGACGCGAATGTCACGATCACGTCTGGGAAACAAGATGAGCAACAATCCGCCCAAGAGCGGCGCAAACGTCACCAGCGTGAGAATGTAGGGGCTCCAGGCGCCAGCGGTCATCGGGCTCCCACCCCCATCCAGATCATGAAGGCAATCACCACCGCCGAACCCGCCGCGATCCACGCCGCGTACGAGCGAATGTTGCCGGACTGCATGTGGCGAACCTCGTCGGAGACCTGCCGCGCCCCGTCGCCGGCGTCATTCACTGCCGCATCGATGATCTTTCGGTCCACATCCTGCCAAAGAATTCGAGTCGAGCCATCGATCAACGGCTTGACGAAGAGTGCAGCGTAGAGTTCGTCGATGTAGTATTTGTGCACTACAGCCTGATAGAACCCGCCGAGCCCGTCGGCGATCTTCTGCGGCAGGTCTTGGCGCTTGTGGTATAGCAAGTAGGCAAGGTAGAAGCCAAGAAACGCTGCCCCCACGGAGACGATGGTCAAGTAAAATTCCATGTGCCCACCTGACTCTGCGGCGCTTTGTGCCGGCAACGGAAGCTCAAACACCGGAGCCAGGAAATTATCGAAGTGGTTTCCAATGCCTACCCACCCGCCCACTATCGAAAGCACAGCGAGGATTGCAAGCGGAACCAGCATCACCATTGGGCTCTCGTGTGGTCCTCCGTGTCCATGAGAGTCATGTCCGTGGGAGGCGTGTCCGTGACTGTCCGCTTGCGTTCCGCGATAGTCACCGAAGAACGTCATGAACCACAGCCGGAACATATAAAACGACGTAATGAACGCCGTGACCACGCCGATCAGCCAGAAAACCCAACTTCCGTGCGCGCTGGAAAACACCTTCCAGAGAATTTCGTCCTTGCTGAAAAAGCCTGCCAGTGGCGGAAACCCGGCAATCGCAAGCGTCGCGATGCTCATCGTCAGAAACGTCCACGGAATATACGATCTGAGCCCGCCCATCTTCCTCATGTCCTGTTCGCCGCCGACCGCATGAATCACCGAACCCGCTCCCAGAAACAGCAGACCTTTGAAAAACGCATGCGTCATCAAATGAAAAATGCCGGCCGAGAATGCCCCCACGCCACACGCCATGAACATGTAACCCAGCTGCGAAATCGTCGAGTAGGCGAGAACTTTCTTGATATCAGTCTGGGCGATGCCGATCGTCGCAGCAAAAAACGCGGTCAGCGTGCCGATGATCGCGACCACCATCAGCGCTGTGGGCGCGTTCTCAAAGATTACGTGCGAGCGCGAAACCATATAAACGCCAGCGGTGACCATAGTCGCGGCATGGATTAGCGCGGAAACCGGCGTCGGACCTTCCATCGCGTCCGGCAGCCAAACGTACAGTGGGATCTGCGCCGACTTACCCGCCGCACCCACCATCAGCAGGATCGCGATCGCGGTGAGCAGACCTTCATTTCCCGCCGCCTTGAACGACTCCACGCGGTGAAATACCTGAAAGTTGAGGGAGCCAAAGTGCTTGATCAGCAGGAACAAGGCAATCAGAAAGCCAAAATCTCCGATGCGGTTCACGATAAACGCCTTCTTGCCCGCCGACGCCGCAGAATCCTTTGTGAACCAGAATCCAATCAGCAGGTACGACGCCAGTCCGACACCCTCCCAGCCAATGAACATCAGCAGGTAGTTGCCGGCAAGCACCAGCGTCAGCATGAAAAACATGAACAGGTTCAGATAACTGAAAAAGCGGTAGTAGCTGGGGTCGTCCCACATGTAGCCGACGGAGTAAATGTGGATCAGAAATCCCACTCCCGTCACCACCAGCAACATCACCAGGGACAGTTGATCCAGATAGAAGGAAAAGTCCGCACTGAAGTTTCCGGAACGGATCCAGTGAGCAACGAACTCATGGTAGGGAAGTAGTAGCAACGAGGAAAAGTGGCCCGCGACCCACAAAGCCATCGCAAAAGCGGCCCCACTGAACAGAAGCGCGACAGCGGTCACACCCTCACGCGAAGACTTCTTGCCCAGAAAGCCGTTGATCGCAGCCCCCGCCAGCGGCAGAACCGGAATCAGCCAGAGATTGAGGTTAGGGTTCATAGCTTGAGCAGATTGACCTGATCCACGTTCAAAGTCTCGCGTGTGCGATATACGGCAATGATGATTGCCAGCCCTACCGCCGCCTCCGCGGCCGCCACGACCATCACAAAAAAGACGAATACCTGCCCACTTAATGCATGCCAGTGCGCCGCGAACGCTACAAACGAAAGATTCACCCCGTTCAGCATCAGCTCAATCGACATGAAGATTGTGATGATGTTGCGCTTGATGAGAAACCCGGCTACGCCGCAGGCAAACAGAAATCCGCTCAGCAGCAGGTAATACGAGAGTGGCACATACGAGGCAACCATCAGTCCACCTTCCCCGCCGCAGCCTCCGGCTTGCTGGCCAGAACCACAGCCCCCATGATCGCAATCAGGATCAACACGGAAGTGACTTCAAAAGGCAACAGAAAGTCGTGAAAAAGAAGCTGAGCGATATCCGTAGGATGCCCCGGCAGCGCACCAATCGGCACCGATTCGGTTCCGGAATGCTGCAGCACCACCCACGCCACAAGCACACTGCCGGTCAGCATCCCCGGCACGCCAAACAGGAGAGCCACACGGCTTCCATTCGTTTGTTCCTCTACGCCCGCGTTGAGCAGCATGATGACAAAGACGAACAGCACCATGATGGCGCCGGCATAGACGATGACTTGCACCGCCGCGACAAACTCCGCGCCCAGTAGCAGGTATTCGCCGGCCAGCGCAGCCATCACCGCAATGAGGGACAGCGCGCCGTTGATGGGATGCCGTTGCGCCAGCAGGTTCACCGCCCCAGCCACGCAAACTGCTCCGAAAGCTAGAAATAGAATGAGATGCATCGATCGGTTCTCAGTTCTCAGTTCCCAGTTCTCAGGAAAGCTGCTCTTCAGCCGGCGTTCTTGTGCCGTTACCGAGAACTGAGAACCCAGAACTCGCTTTTGTCACCAGGCGACGGCAATCGCCGTTGCCACCAGATTCGCAATCGCCAGCGGTAGAAGAAACTTCCAGCCGAAAGACATCAGTTGGTCGTACCGGAAACGCGGCAACGTCCCGCGCACCCAAATGTAAAGAAAGAGAAAACAGAAAATCTTCGCCCCAAACCAGAACAGCGGAAGCAACGATTGCAGCAGCGGAGGCCCAAACAGCGGACCATGCCAGCCCCCGAAAAACAGAAGCGTCGCCAGGCAAGCCACCGTAATCATGTTGGAGTACTCAGCCATAAAGAACATCGCAAACTTCATAGAGCTGTATTCCGTGTGGTACCCCGCGACCAGCTCGGTTTCGGCCTCGGGCAAGTCAAACGGAATGCGATTAGTCTCCGCATACGCCGCCATCAGATAAATAAAGAAGCCGATGAATTGCCCGTGAAAAATATTCCAGCGCGGGATGAAGCCCAGGAACCGTCCCCCCTGAGCATCGACGATAACCCGCAAACTGAAACTCCCAGACTGAATTAGCACTCCAACCAGCGAGAGTCCAAGCGCGATTTCGTAGCTGACCATTTGCGCGCTGGAGCGAAGCCCCCCCAGCAAAGAATATTTGTTATTCGACGACCACCCCGCCAGGGCGACCCCATATACTCCGAGCGAAGTTACCCCCAAAATAATCAGCAAACCGATGTTAAGGTCGGTGATTTGCAGCGGAACACTCGTGCCGCCAATCGCGATCGAATTGCCAAATGGGATCACCGATATCGAAGTCAGGGCAAAGATCAAGGCCATCATCGGCGCCGCCAGAAACAGCGGCTTGTAAACGTGTGGCGGAGTCAGATCCTCCTTGAACAGGAACTTGATTCCGTCGGCAGCAGGCTGCAACAGTCCAAACGGCCCCACCCGCGTGGGGCCCCACCGATTCTGGATGTGGCCCACCACTTTGCGTTCCAGCCACACCGTGTACGCGACCGCGGTGAGCAGCACCACGAGCATGATCACCGACTTGATCACCGACACCAGTATGAAAACGCCCGCTGACAATGCCTTGCTCTCCAAATGCTGGAATTAATCCGCCGCAACTTCAGCGGGCTTGACTTCGTGACTCTCCATTACCGACTTCAGTGTGCGCGAATAACGTCCCAGCGTTCCGGAAGTAAAGAGATCGTCGTTCGCCGGGGAGATACTATGCTCCCGATGTGCCGCTCCAGGTCCAGCTTGCGTCAGCGATGTATGCTGGCTGTTGCCCGCCAGCAGATTCATCCGGGACACGTCATACCCGGGTACCAGTCGCTGAATTTCATCCAGAATCGCGGTTGGATCAAACGGGCTGAGCTTCGGCTCCAGTCCATGAGCCTCAAGCCACACCGCGTGACGATCCGCCTCGCCCGACTGCGCCCCCCGCGACTGTCCCATGTCGGCATGCGTGCCGCCACCGAAGGGCACTAACCTGCGCACATCGAAGCCCATGGCATCTGCGATCCGCACAATCATCTCGAAATCAGCTTTCGTGTCCGTCACTTCGCCGGCCTTCTTTACCAGCTGTAAGTCTCCGCAAGTATTAGTGAACGTTCCTGATTTCTCGTACGCATTCGCAGCCGGTAACACTACGTCGGCCATCACCGCAGTTTCGGTCAGGAACATATCTTGCACCACGACAAAACTCTTCGAGAAGGTGAACGGATCGAGACCCAACCGGCCCACCGGATTCGACCCAACGACATAAAGCGCTTTCAGCTTTCCCGCTTTCCCGGCTTCAACCATGCCGGCGAAATCAAGACCCGCGGCCTGCGGGATTTCTCCCCACTCCTGATGGAACTCGCTGCTGCCGGCGGTCGGGTGATATCCCGGCAGCAAGTCCGGATACAACCCCATGTCCGCGGCGCCGCGACAGTTGGCGTAGTCCGCCAAACAGATAAACTTCGCTCCGGAGATTGCGGAGCCGAACTTCACCAGGCTGGCAAGATGATCACCCCGGACTTCGGAGCCGAAAACGATGACGAGATTCTGCTCGGCTTTCAACTTATCGCGCAGCGCCACCCATGCATTCTTGGTTGAAGAGGAAGACGAACCAGTGAGTGAATCAGCAGCGCTGTCGCTGCCCGCGAGAAATTCGGCAACGTGCCCCTCGCTTCCGGCCGGGATCTGCAGGAAGTCCGTCGCCTGGCGCCGTAATTTAATCGGCTGGGAGTTAATCACGTAAAGCCGCGCCCGGTGCAGCCGAACGTTGTTGCGAATCTGCCACGCCAGCAGCGGATGTTGTTCCGTGGGATCGTTTCCAATCAACAGAATGGCCGGAGCAGTGAAAACGTCCGCCATGCTGGCCGTGACATTGTCTTTGCCGCGAAGAGCCGCGGCCAGGGCAGGGAAGTCCGCAGTGCGATGGTGATCCACATTGTTCGTCTTGAGCACCATGCGGGCGAACTTCGAAAGCAGGTAGGCCTCTTCGTTGGTAGTGCGAGTCGAGCCGATCACCCCAATTGCCGCTCCGCCATCTTTATCGCGAATCTCGGCGAATTTTCTTCCCACCAGCTCAAACGCTTCTTCCCACGTGGCTGAAGTCAGCTTGCCGTCTCTACGGATCAGTGGACGCGTGAGCCGTTCTTCATGATTCGCAAAATCGAACGCGTACCGGCCTTTGATGCATAAGAAGTCACCGTTCGTCCCGCTCTTGTCGCGGTTATCGCCGCGCACAATCTCCATGCCAGTGTCGGCGCGGCGCACGCCCAGCGTCGTCTTGCAGCCGTCGCCACAGTGTGTGCAGATCGTGCCCACATGCTTCATCTCCCAGGGCCGCGTCTTGTAGCGATACGCCCCGGAGGTCAGTGCGCCCACCGGACAAATGTCGATGCACATCCCGCACTCTTCGCAGTCCAGGTGATCCTCTTTATTAGGCGCGATAATCGAACTGACGCTCCGGTTCTGCACCCCCAAAGCCCAAACGTCCATGCCCTCCCCGCACACGCGCACGCACCGGTAGCACAGAATACAGCGCGGCCGGTCGAAGAACACCACAGGCGACCATTGCTGCTCGTCTTTGTGGTTTTTCGTCTCCATGAACTTCGATTCAGCCGCGCCGTAGGAGAACGTCATGTCCTGCAGTTCGCACTCGCCCCCGGCATCGCACACCGGACAATCCAAAGGATGGTTCCCCAACAGCATTTCCAGCATCGACTTGCGCGCCTGCTTAATCTCGTCGCTGTCCGAAGTAACGACCATGCCTTCGCTGACCACGGTCGTGCACGCGGTTTGCAGCTTCGGCATCTTTTCGACCTTCACCAGGCACATGCGGCAAGCGCCCTGCAAAGACAGGTTGGGGTAATAGCAAAACGATGGCACTTCGATGCCCACGGTCTTGCAAGCTTCGATCAGCAGCGTCCCAGCAGGAGCCGTGACCTTCTTGCCGTCAACTGTGAGAGTTACGTCAGCCATGGGAATCAAAATTTGTTCTTCCCTACTGCACAACGCCAAATGCGAGCAGCCCTGATATGACGGCAAGAAAAAGACCAACAGAGATGAATAAGACCCTGTGTCCGAGTTGCATCGGTACTGACGGTTTTCCCCGCAGTCGCATCGGTAGCGAACGATACCTCGTCGCCGTCAGCCCGTGCCAAACCGTTATGAGACCTAGGACTGCCCATCCTAAGCGACTGATGACACCGACCATGGATTGCGAATGCGTCGGACCGCTCCCCTGGCTTTTCAATCCGCCATCACCATCGATTCTTCGACCGCGCCTTCCTTCTCGTAAGGACACGGCCTGCCTTCGAGATGGTCTTCAAACTCTTTGCGGAACTTCTTCACGAACGCAATGGTCGGCATCGCCGCCGCATCGCCCAGCGGACAAAACGTCCGCCCCAGCATGTTTTCAGCCAGGTACTGCATGTTGTCGATGTCCTTCTTGACGCCGTGGCCGGAATGAAGGCGCGTCAAGGTTTTCTTCAGCCAGTCCGTTCCCTCGCGGCAGGGGATGCACCACCCGCAACTTTCATGCTGGTAAAATTTCATGGTCCGCAGCGCAAACTTCACAATGCACTGCGCATCGTCGACCACGACCACGCCGCCCGAACCCAGCATCGATCCAGCTTTCGCGACCGAATCGAAATCCATATTGACATCGATCTCATCAGCAGTGAGGCAGGGACACGAAGCCCCGCCCGGTACAACAGCTTTCAGCTGGCGGCCGTTAGGGATGCCGCCACCGACTTCATAAATCATCTTCTTCAGGTTGTAGCCCATCGGCAGTTCGTAAACGCCGGGCCGCGCGATATTCCCGCTCAGGCAGAACAGCCGGGTCCCGCCATTCTTCGGCGGACCAATTTTCGCAAACCATTCCGCCCCGCCGAGAATAATGTGCGGCACACTAGCCAAAGTCTCCGCATTATTGATAACCGTGGGACCACCCCACAGACCAACCACGGCAGGAAACGGAGGCCGAATCCGCGGAATCCCGCGCTTGCCCTCGAGCGATTCCATCAACGCAGATTCTTCTCCTACTTCATAAGCCCCCGCGCCGCCATGCCAGTAAACGTCGAAATCGCGCCCGCTCCCGAAAATGTTCTTGCCCAGAAACCCCTTCGCGTAAGCGTCGGCAATCGCCTTCTGCATGATGTTCAACAGATACCGATATTCGCCCCGGATATAGATGTACCCGCTCTGCGCACCCACCGCCAGCCCGCCAATCATCACTCCTTCGATCACGGAGTGCGGATCATGCTCAAAAATCAGCCGGTCTTTGCAAGTGCCAGGCTCACTTTCATCGCCGTTGCACAGCACATACTTCGGTTTCGCCGACTGCTTAGGCACGAACGACCACTTCATCCCAGTCGAAAAGCCAGCTCCGCCGCGCCCCCGCAGCCCGGAATTCTTCACCTCATTAATAATGGCGTCCGGCTCCATCCCAAGTGCCTTCCGCACAGCCTTGTAACCATCCAGTTCGAGATAGCGGTCAATATTCGTCGCACCCTGGCCAAAGCGCCGGGAGACGACCTTTACCTCGTCAGGATGGGAAACCAGAGAAGCCATTTTGTAGTTTTGTAATCGGGTAATTTTGTAAATTGAAACCTAACGGCCCAAAACAACCTCCGCGGCGGTTGTAAATTACAAAATTACCCGGTTACCAAATTACAAATCTTCTATGGCGTCGCTTTCTTTCTGTACTCGTCCAAAACCTTGTCCATCTTCTCCGTCGTCAGGTTCTCGTGAAAATCGTAATTCACCTGTGCCGCCGGAGCCCAACTGCAAGCTCCAATGCACTCCACCTCTTCCAGCGTAAACAATCCGTCAGGCGTCGTTCCCCTGTGGCCCACGCCCAGCTTCTCAGCGCAATGATGCAGGATTTTTTCGCCCCCGCGCACCAGACAGCTGATGTTCGTGCAAACCTGCACGTTAAACTTCCCCCGCGGTTTCGTAGTCAGCATCGAGTAATAGCTGATCACGTTGTGCACTTCGAGTACCGTCAGATCAAGTCGCTCAGCAAGTTCCGCGATCACCTCATCGGAGAGAAATCCAACCTCATCCTGCGCATAAAGAAGAGTAGGCACCAGCGCCGACCGCTTCGTCGGATAGTGCGTAACCATCTCCGCAAACCGCGCCTCGAACTCATCAGAAAACTTCATCGATCGATTTCCCCGAGCACAATGTCGATACTCCCTATTGCCGCGACAACATCCGCAATCAGGCCGCCCACGCACATCTTCTCCAGCGTCTGCAGGTTCGCAAAGCAAGCCGCCCGCATATGCACCCGATAAGGTTTGGCGGTCCCATCACTGACGATGTAGTAGCCCATCTCCCCCCGCGGCGACTCCACCGCCTGATACACCTCACCCGCAGGCACCGCGAACCCTTCAGTAATAATCTTGAAGTGATAGATGAGCGCTTCCATCTGGGTCTTCATCTTCTCCCGGTCCGGCAGCACCACGCCCGGAGCATCGGCCTTGATTCGACCCTCTGGCATTCCATCCAGAGCCTGTTTCACAATCTCAATTGACTCCCGCAGCTCCCGCACCCGGCACATGTACCGGGCAAAGACATCGCCTTCCTGCGCCACCGGAACCTTGAATTTGAAATTCTCATAGCCCGAGTACGGCATGTCACGTCGCAAATCGATGTCCACGCCGCTTCCGCGCAGCGTCGGTCCGGTAGCTCCCAAAGCAATCGCATCTTCCGCGCTGAGTTTTGCCACGCCCTTGGTCCGCATCATGAAGATCGGATTTCCCGTCAGCAGGTTTTCGTATTCATCCACCTTCTCGGGGAAACGCCCGGCAAACTCGCGAACCCGGTCGAAAAATCCCAGAGGCGGCTCCAGCGCCACTCCTCCCACTCGAAAGTAAGAAGTCATCATGCGCTGTCCGCTGATCATCTCGAACATGTTCAGCACTTGTTCCCGCTCGCGGAAGCAATACAGGAACACGGTCAGCGCTCCAATATCCATGGCGTGCGTGCCCAGCCACACCAGGTGCGAATTAATCCGGGTCAGCTCATTCAGCAGCACTCGCAGCCACTGCGCCTTCGGAGGAATTTCCAGCCCCAACAACTTCTCCACCGCTAGCACGTAGCAAAGATTGTTGGTCATGGGACACAGATAATCGATGCGGTCCGTCAGCGGCACCACTTGCTGGTAAAACTTGGCCTCGCAAGTCTTTTCAATTCCCGTGTGCAGAAACCCAATGTCCGGCATGATCCGCACCACAGTCTCGCCATCAATCTCCAGCAGCACACGCAACACACCATGCGTCGAAGGATGTTGCGGCCCCATGTTCAGAATCATGGTTCGATCCTGACCGGGTTCAAGTACGGGAGTGGGCGCAAGGTGGGCCATAGTCGAGCCTAGCGGTAGCCCTCCACCGGATAATCCTTCCGCAGCGGAAAACCTTCCCAATCCTCCGGCATCAGAATGCGCCGCATATAAGGATGCCCCGTAAAGCGGATCCCGAACAGGTCAAACACTTCGCGCTCAAAGTAATTGGCTCCAGGCCACAGCGAAGTCAGCGACTCCACCGCTGGGCTCGCACTGTCCAGCCGAACTTTCAGCCGTACCCGTTCCTTCTTGGGAATCGACAGCAGGTGGTAGATCACTTCAAATCGAGGCTCCGCCGGATACCAATCCACGCAGGTCACGTCCGATAGGAAGTTGAAAGCGCACTCCGCATCATCCCGCAGCAAGGCACAAGCTTCGCGAAGATTCGCGCGATCCACGGTTATCGTCATCTCATCGCGATCGTACTTCACGCCGACGACCGCTGACGCATTCCACACCAACAGCCGCGCCACCGCCGGATGACTCTTCAGCTGTTCCAGATCAGTAATGGCAGGCGCCAGAGCCACTAGCTTTCTCCTCGGCGCACATTAGACCGCACGTCAGATGGGCCCCAGTCCAGAACACCCTTCTTCCAGACATAAAAGAAGCCAACCAGGACAATGCCGATGTAGACGAACATCTCCCACAACCCGAAGTGCTTCAAATCCCGCAGAATCACCGCCCAGGGATAAAGGAAGATAGCCTCAACGTCGAACAGAATGAACAGCATAGCCACCAGGTAGAACTTCACCGAGAAGCGTCCTCGCGAGTCTCCCACCGGCGTCATGCCGCATTCATAGGCCGACATCTTGGCTCGAGTCGGTTTACGCTCCCCGATCAGCCACGAAAGCGAGATAATTGCAGTCGCAATCCCGCCCGCGATCAAAATGTGAATCAGAAACGGCAGGTAGCCAGCGAAATAATTGTCGGGCATGGGAGAGGCTATATATAATTCGCGCCAAGCACTACTTAAACATTCTAGATTAGGTGCTGGTCTGCAACAGTGTCAAGGGACTCGGCGGCGCATTTACTAATTCGGCAAAAAGATTTTCAGGATCCTCATGATTTTCGGATTTAACACTGACGTAAAGCACGTCGACACCATCTACCACGTGCAAAGCGAGGCCCGTGAGAGCGAAAAACTGCTCCAGACTCAGGTTTTCGTGCGCGGCAGGTGCATCGGTAAGCGCGCTATCTCCTATGCAAAATCCGCCGCGCAAGTGGGTTTCGGTGATCCTCAAAAAGAGCAGCAACTCCGCGAGCAACATCGCCTTGTGCTGGAGGCTATCCGCGAAGGCAAGCTGGAGAGCGTCCTCGACCACGCCGAGACCGAAACCTTGGCTGCCATCAAGCAACTCGACGTGCAATGGGAGAACGCCGCCTCGGTTCACAACGATCGCAATCTGACCATGCAATTGCGCGTCACTGAAGATGGAACAGCCGTCCCCAGCGCCCGTCTCACTTTCCGCTTCGCCCGTCCTGACGCCACTCCTTTCTACACCCAGGCCGTCACCGATTCCGCAGGCGCCGCCCAGATCTCCGTCGAGGTCGAGGAATCTGCGTTGGTGGAAGCCTCCGTGATGGTGCAAGCCAACCACGAAGGCCGCACCGTAACCCGCAAGTTCGCCCTCCGCAAAGCCGAGTAGAGATGAAACCGGCTCCTCACAGTTGGCACCTTCCTCGCAAATGCCGGGCGATGGACTGCATGAAGTCTTGCTGGCTGATATTGATGGTGCTGGCGTCGCTCTGCTTCTCATCCTGTGGCGGAAGCACGTCCGCTTCGACCTCTTCGAACTTCACCCCCAACCCGTGGACCTGGGTGAATGGCGCTAACACCATCAACCAACCCGGCACCTACGGAACCCTGGCGACTCCTGCTCCCAGCAACGTTCCCGGTGCGAGAGAGCAGTCCACAAGTTGGATCGATGCTTCGGGAAGCTTCTGGCTCTTCGCCGGAGACGGTTTCGACTCGGTTGGCAATAACGGCTTCCTCAACGACCTGTGGAAGTATAGTTCCAGCCAATGGACGTGGATGGGTGGGGCTGACGTATTCGGCCAGCAGGGAACCTACGGAACTCCCGGGACAGGCGCTCCTGGCAATGTCCCCGGGGCACGCAACAGCATGGTTCGATGGACTGATGCATCCGGAAATTTCTGGCTCTTTGGCGGCGGCGGCTACGACTCAAACGGAGCCTTGGGGCGACTTAACGATCTGTGGAAGTACGGCGGCGGCCAATGGACATGGATGGGCGGGTCGAACGTAGTCAACCAATCCGGGATATACGGTGTGCAGGGAACATCTGCCCCTGGCAACATTCCCGGGGCGAGATTCCATGCGGTAAGTTGGACGGATGCGTCCGGAAATTTCTGGCTCTTCGGGGGGAACGTCAATGCCCTCAATTCGTCCGGAGCGTTTTACCTCAATGACCTGTGGGAGTACAGCGCGGGTGAGTGGACGTGGATCGGCGGATCGAGCACGATTGACCAACCGGGGATATACGGAACTCAAGGAACAGCGAGCTCTGGTAATATTCCGGGCTCGCGAGAGCAGGCATTTGGCTGGACTGACGCGTCGGGAAATTTCTGGCTCTTCGGTGGAAACGGATTCGACTCGACTGGCTCCTACGGATTCCTCAACGATCTCTGGGAGTACAGCGGCGGTCAGTGGACTTGGGTGAGCGGGTCGAACTTAGCCAACCAGCCGGGAACGTACGGCACTCAGGGAACGGCCGCTTCCTCCAATGTTCCCGGAGCGAGAAACAGTGGGTCTAGTTGGATCGATGC
Organism: Candidatus Sulfotelmatobacter sp.; assembly: GCA_035486795.1. Classification (GTDB taxonomy): domain Bacteria; phylum Acidobacteriota; class Terriglobia; order Terriglobales; family Acidobacteriaceae; genus Sulfotelmatobacter. Next base: position 44,202 of record DATHMS010000006.1, read on the forward strand.
CTCTGGGAATCTCTGGCTCTTTGGCGGAGTTTTCCGTGACTCGAACGGGCAACTTCAATTTCTCAGTGACTTGTGGAAGTACAGTGCTGGCCAATGGACATGGATGGGCGGCTCGAACAACACTGACCAATCGGGAACCTACGGAACTGAGGGAACCCCAGGATCTGGCAACATTCCTGGCGCACGAAATTACGCCGCGACTTGGATCGATGCTTCCGGAAACTTTTGGCTCTTTGGTGGAGATACTTATAGTACGGTCGCGACCAGCGCTTTCCTCAACGACCTATGGGAGTACCAGCCCTGAATGTCGATAAAACCGGGTCGCGCGATTTAGTCTCAAGATTCAAGACGGAGGACAGCATGAAAACCTGCGCGTTCACGTTAGCGGCAATGGTAACGGCTGCTCTCTGTCTCTCCGCCTGCGGCAGCGCGAACAAAGTATCAGGATCTCCGCCCCTCGCCGCCGTTAACCAATGGGCCTGGGAGGCTGGCGCAAACGTCGTCAACCAACAGGGAACGTACGGCACTCTCGGCACTGCTGCTCCCAGTAACGTTCCGCCAGCTAGAACTCAACCTGTTACTTGGACCGACGCCTCAGGGAATTTCTGGCTCTTCGGTGGAATGGGGCCCGGTTCGGCCATGTCAGACACCTTCTTCAACGATCTGTGGAAGTACAGCGCGGGCCAATGGACCTGGATGAGCGGATCGAACAATTCAAACCAAGCGGGGACGTACGGCACTCCGGGAATGGCCGCTCCCGGTAACATTCCGGGTGCCCGATGCCAAGCGGTTAGTTGGATTGATCAGTCGGGAAACTTCTGGCTCTTCGGTGGCCTTGGTCTCGACTCGAATGGTACAAGCCAGCTCCTCAACGACCTGTGGGAGTATAACGCGGGTCAATGGACCTGGATGGCCGGCTCAAACGTGGGAGACCAACCGGGCACTTACGGTACTCCAGGAATGGCTGCCCCCGGCAATGTTCCCGGGGCGCGATCGCTAGCTGTGAGTTGGACAGATACAGCGGGCAATTTCTGGCTGTTCGGAGGGTTGGGTTTCGATTCCAGTGGCACGCAGAGCTATCTCAACGACCTGTGGAAGTACAGTGCCGGCCAATGGACCTGGATGGGCGGATCAGATGTCGTCAACCAACCGGGAACCTACGGCACTCAAGGAATGCCTGCTCCTGGCAATGCTCCGGGAGCGCGAATCGAGGCCGTTAGTTGGACCGACCCGTCCGGGAGTCTCTGGCTGCTTGGCGGATCGCCCGGCCCGCCAGGGCAATTCGAAATCTTCAACGACCTCTGGAAGTACAGTGGGGGTCAGTGGACGTGGGTCGCCGGATCGGACACCGTCGATCAACACGGCAGCTACGGAACTGAGCAGACGGCTTCCGCGAACAACATTCCCGGAGCGCGAGTCGCCGCGGTCACGTGGACCGATTCGTCCGGAAATCTCTGGCTCTTCGGTGGGGACGGCTTCGACTCCGCCGGAACACTCGATTACTTGAACGATCTGTGGGAGTACAGCGCGGGCCAATGGACCTGGATGGGCGGGTCAGACTTAGCCCGCGATCAGGGGACCTACGGGACCCAGGGTACTTTTGCCCCCGCTAACGCTCCCGGGGCGAGATTCGGCGCCGCCGGTTGGATCGATTCATCGGGAAATTTCTGGCTTTTCGGTGGCAGTGGTTACGACTCGACCGGCGCCCACGGTGACCTCAACGACTTGTGGAAGTACCAGCCCTGAATGGATCTGGATTCTGAACCTGGACTTACCCCGAGCTGCTAAACTGAACCTGCTTTCCGGATGACAGCTCACGTTCGATGAATCTGCATATCAATGGAGACGAGCGCGCCTTTGCCGATCCCGCTCCGCTCGCCGGCTTCACGCTCTCAGCGTTAATTGAATCCCTCGCCATGAAGCCCGACCGTGTCGCCGTCGAACTCAACCGCGACATTGTCCCCCGCGATCGCTGGCACCAAACCCAGCTGAAGGATGGCGACCGCCTGGAAATTGTCCACTTCGTCGGCGGCGGCGCTCCGCACAATCCCGTTAGGCACTCTTCTAGTTAACCCTTTTCCTGCGAATCTTTGTTGACACCCGCCAACTCGCGCCTAGAATGTTTCAAACATTTGAGTCGCAGACTGTTTCAAACATAAACGGGGGATAATGCAAGGCCGCTTTTCATCGCAGGAGGTGATCGCTCTCACCGGCGTGACCGCGCGCCAGCTCCAGTGGTGGGACGAGCGCGGCGTGGTCGAGCCGGAAAGGGTCGGGCATCGCCGTCTGTACTCGATGCAGAACCTTACCGAGATGGCAGTCATCTGCGAACTGCGCCGTAAAGGCTTTCCGCTGCAGAGAGTCCGCAAGGTCATGCGTTTCCTCGAGCGCGAGTTCAGCAGAGGCTTGGCCGAAATCGTCGGCCGCAACTCTGACGTTCACCTGCTGACCGATGGTAAGCATCTCTTTCTCGAAACTTCGGCACGTCAGATCGTAGACATCCTCAAGAATTCAAGTCAGCCCATCCTGGGCATCTGCCTCAGCGACGCAGTGCGGCAAGTGCGGGCTGAGTTGGTCGCCAGGAAAGCGAGTACCTCCGTAACATCGCCCGCGGGGCGTCGGCGTGCTAGAAAAGCTTCTTAGGCAACAGTGTGGATCGAAGGGATTGGGTCTGAGTACCGGACAGCGATAGCGGAACACAGGAGGAGTGCATGGTCGGAGAACTGGACATTCTGAATGAATGGATTCCCGAACAGATGCAACCCGGAACCATCTTTGTCCTCGAAAACGCGGGCGAAGTCGGGGAGAAGGAAGACCCGTACTGGGCCGTGCTGTCTTGCCCATCCTGCGGCATGCTGGGCCTGATCACGCGCCGGCAGATCAATGGTCTGATGCCTGTCATCTGCGGCTCGGAGCAATGCTCCGCGCAGTTCTTCATCCGCGAGAGCGAAGTTGTCGTGCGCAAGCCGTTCTAGCATCATGAGGAGCGGGCGCCTCGCCCGCTTCTAGCCAGCTACACACGAGTCAATTCCACCGGAACCTGATCGACGATTTCAATCCCGAATCCCTCAAGCGCGGCCACACGTTTGGGCCTATTTGTCAGCAGGCGGATGCGGCGCAGGTTCAGGTCGGAAAGAATCTGGGCGCCGATTCCGATCTCGCGCTGCGTCTGGCGTTCCGTGTCGAGCAGCGACGGCAGCTTGCGGCCGCGATGGAACGAGAGCGCGGCGCGCTCGCCCACTTTGTCGATGGAGAATCCCTTGGAGGTTTGGTGTAAATAAATAAGGGCTCCGCGTCCTTCTTGCGCGATGCGGCGCAGCGATCCCTCCAGCGTGGCGTGGCACTCGCAGCCGGTTGCGCCGAAGACGTCTCCCATCAGGCAGTGGGCGTGCATGCGGACCAGCACTGGCGCGTCGTTCTTGTCGTCTCTGTTTTCTATGTCTCCTCTAATTAAGGCCACGTGCGACTCTCCTCCGTCGATCTCGCTTTCGTAAGCGATGAGGCGGAATTCGCCGAAGCGCGTGTCGACTAACGCTTCGCCTACGCGATG
>DATHMS010000007.1:0-2246 GCA_035486795.1 Candidatus Sulfotelmatobacter sp.
CTGGGCCGCGGATTGAACTGCGAACAGAGCGCGAAAGTTTTCTCCAGATGCTCGATGAAGATGCGCACCTTCGCGGACATCCGGCGGCTTGCCGGCCGAACGGCCACGATCGGCACGGTTCGCTCAAACGGCGTCAACAGACGAAGAACGGTGCCTTCCCGCAGTTCCGCGGCGAACAGCCATGCCGGCCCCTGTGCAATCCCAAGATGTTCAAGGACACCCATCCTCATCTGTTCGATATCGCTGGTCCTAAAGACTCCCGTTGGGATAACGCGCTTTGCACTTAGTCCGGACCCGATACTCCATGGCTGCGGGGAGCCATGCTCGATAAAAACGACTGCTGGAAAGCGGCGCAGATCTTCCGGTGATTGCGGCATGCCGTATCGCATGACGTACTGAGGAGTGGCGACCAGAATGATCATCGTCTGGGCAAATTTTCTTGCGACCAGGCTGGAATCCGGAAGATCACCCGAATGGATAGCCAGATCGAAGCCGTCTTCGATGATCGTCGTCGGACTTTCGGAAGCGGCCATCTCAACCGCCACGTCGGGGTACGCAGCGAAAAATGCGGGAAGCTTCGACACCATATGCAGCCGGGCAAACGTAGGCGGAACGGTCAGACGGATCAGTCCTTTTGGCGAGGACTGAGCCCGCGCAATTCGTGAAGTCGCGTTTTCAAGATCGTCAAGAATGCGCAATGCGGACTCGTAAAAGTCCCGGCCTGCTTCGGTCAACGACGCCGAACGAGAGTTACGGTGAATCAGCTCGGTCCCGAGCTCATCCTCCAGCGCTGAGATCTGTTTGCTAACCGCAGGCTGACCAATTCCACGTTCCTTTGCGACAGCCGAGAAGCTCCCTTTTTCAGCAACCCGGACAAAAATCTGCATTGCATCGAGTTTGTTCACGACAGACTGCCTGTTCCTCTACGCAATCCATTCTACGCCGTCCTGCGCCTCCGTCCTCCCGGTGCGGCTCCTGAATCGAAGCGGCCGACATTCTTTTTGGGAATGGCTGGTATTCCCTGAAGCGCCGAATCTGCTTGCACAAATACAACGTCAAAGAAGCGATCTGAGAGACGTGGTCAGAAAGGCAAAGGAGATGCGATGACTAAGCTAAACGAGAAAGTAGCTCTTGTAACCGGCGGCTCGCGGGGCATTGGCGCAGCGATCGCGAAACGCCTGGCTGCGGATGGAGCAAGCGTGGCCATCACCTACGCGAAGGATGCCAACGCGGCTTCCGCCGTGGTGAAAGCGATTGAGCGCGAGGGCGGAAGGGCCCTGGCCATCCAGGCGGACGCCGCCGACGCCGAAGCTGTCACGGGTGCAGTGGAAAAGACGGTCGCGACGTTCGGGCGACTGGATGTGCTTGTAAACAATGCCGGCACGGCCATTCCAAAAACGTTCGAGGAGACCACGCTGGAGGAGATGAATCGTGTGATCGACATCAACGTCCGGGGCATACTGGCCACGACGCAGGCGGCGCTAAAGCACATGAAGAGCGGTGCCCGCATCATATCGATCGGGTCGGCCGTGGGTGAGCGTGTTCAGGTTCCGGGGCTGGTGGCCTACTCGGCCACCAAAGGAGCTGTAAAGATCTTCACTCAGGCGTTGTCCAGAGAGCTCGGGACCAGGGGTATTACCGTCAACAACGTCCAGCCGGGCCCTATCGACACGGATCTGAATCCCGCGTCGGGTGATTGGGCGGTCCCTCAGAAAGCCGCTACAGCCCTCGACCGCTATGGCACTGTTGATGAGATTGCCGCGATGGTGGCTTTCGTTGCCGGTCCGGAGTCCTCGTATATTACCGGGGCGAATCTTACAGTTGATGGAGGAATGAATGCGTAACCGGAAGTTTGATCGAGAAGATGAATGTCAAGTTTAGGAAGGTGTCCAATGACTAACGTCGTGAAGAAGCACAGCATCTCTCATGAGCTGGCACAGAAGATGGTGAATGCTGCGGTGGCAAAAGCCAAAGAACTCGGAGTCGCTGAAAATGTAACGATTCTCGATGACGGAGGCAATCTCAAGGCCTTTAGCCGGATGGATGGGGCTCCGATCCCTACCATTGAGATGGCGCAGAACAAGGCGTATACAGCGCTGCTAGGCGTCTCCACGCAGGACTTTTTCAACTTTATCCAGGGCGACCCTTCGCTTTTGGCCGGCATCCCAACGCTTGCGCGCATGGCGGCGTGGGGTGGAGGGTTTCCGATCAAGGTGAACGGCGAACTTGTCGGGGCGATCGGAATC
>DATHMS010000008.1:0-67073 GCA_035486795.1 Candidatus Sulfotelmatobacter sp.
GGCAAGCAGGATGTGCTGGTGGATGCGAGCGACACACCGGTTTCAATGACTGCCTATCTGGCGCAGCGCAAAGCCGCAGCGCTAATTGGCCAAGTCTACAATCCTGCGCTCGGCTTTGCCCTGGTGCACAACGTTGGAGACGGTTCGGGTCGGGTGTATGACCCGTACTACGCCGAATTCAGCCCGCGAATTGCAGTGGCCTGGAGCCCGCACTTCGACGCTGAGTCCGTGGCGGGTAAGATCTTCGGCCATGAAGATACGGTGATCCGTGGCGGCTATGGCCGCGTCTATGGTCGCTTGAACGGTGTGGATCAGGCACTGGTGCCATTGCTGGGCGTTGGACCTATCCAGCCTGTGCAGTGCGCCAATAACCTCGGTAACGGTTCGTGCCCGTCTGGTTCCATAACGGCGACGCCTTCGACTGCTTTCCGGGTTGGACCCACATCCACGGGGGCAAACTACGGCCTCACCGCGCCGCTCCAGACTGCCTCGAACCTGATACCCAGCGCAACCCTGCCGCAACCGCTCTTCACGGGGATCAATTCGACGGAGGGCAGTGCCAGCGAGGCATTGGATCCGCATTTCCGGCCGAATGTGTCCGACTCTTTCAACTTCACCATCCAGCGTCAGTTGGCCCGGAGAGTCACACTGGAGTTCGGCTACATCGGGCGCAGAATCACCCACGAATACCAGCCGATTAACCTCAACGCGGTGCCTTACATGATGACGCTCGGTGGGCAGCAGTTTAAGCAAGCCTACGCCAACGTTGTGATGCAATACTGCGGCGGCATAGCCGGTCTGGCCGGTGGCGGTTGCGCGGGAGCCAACCCAGCCGGCTCGACGGCTGTCACTCCGCAACCGTTCTTCGAGGCGGCGCTGGGGGGCACGGGTTCGGCCTACTGCCATGGCTTTACTAGCTGCACTCAGGCCGTGGTATTCAACGAGGGAATCGCTTACGGGAACGGCTGCACTCCCCCCGGCACGACTGCCAGTCCTTGCGCCGCTGTGAATCCCAACGCTACGCAGAACCTCAAACTTGCTCAAGTGTGGAGTCTGTGGAGTGACTTGGATAGCGGCCCGATGCAAGCCGTCAATGGAGGCGCTCTTTCTGGGCCCACCATGCTGAACAACTCCGGCCAGTTCTCGTCTGGCGTTGCAAGTAACGGCAGCATAGGTTACGGGAACTATAATGCCGGCTTCGCCTCCGTGAAGATGGCGGACTGGAGAGGTTTGACCATGCAGTCGAACTTCACCTGGTCCAAGGCATTGGGAACTGGAGGGGTGGTACAGGCCAGCAGCGAAATCACTCCGGATGATCCTTTCAATTTGGGGACGACCTACGGCTACCAGGACTTTGACCGCAAGTTCGTCTACAACACGTTCTTCGTATACCAACCCCCGTTCTTCAAGGGACAACATGGGCTGGTGGGACGGGCACTGGGCGGCTGGTCCTTCGCGTCCGTGTTCACCGCCGGTAGCGGGTTGCCGATCGAGATTTTCACCGCGACCGGAGACGGCCAGGAATACGGAGCAGGAGACAACGTGAACTTCTTCGGCAATGAGAACGCGGTTCAGATTGCTCCCATTGCGCACGGTCACGCCTACTACAACAGCCCCTCCGGCGGCTTACCTGTCAACATGTTTAAACAGGGCGTATCTGCAATTAACGACTTCCGTAATCCGATTCTTGGTATAGACAACAAGGACGGCGGCAATGGCAATATCTTTGGCCTGCCGTACTGGAATATGGATTTCAGCGTCAGGAAGAATGTTATGGTGACGGAAGGCATTAGCATGGAGTTGCAAGGTGTCTTCGCTAACGTTTTCAACCATAATCAGTGGCTCGATCCGAGCGCGACTGGGACCACCGGGCTCTTCAATCCGTCACTTTTTGGCGCTCTGCCTGGCTCGTCGCAGGAACAACTCGGAGGCGACCGGCAGATCGAAGTGGGCCTCCGAGTTCGCTTCTAACTTCCTGAAATTCGAGGCGACACACCGCGTGTCGCCTCGAGCTAACCCAATCGGCGGCGCTTCCCCCATCGGCCGCACCACACAGGTGCGGCCGTTATTCTGTCAGATCTCTGCGATTGGAATCCCGAAGAAATTAATTCAAGTCATTCGACAGCATCGCGTGACATGACTGTCCCGCGACTCTGCCTTCGTTTGACTTGTAACATACCAACCGGTATGCATGTTCGAATTACCAGGTGGTCCAAGCTCGCAGAGGATCTCCCGAAATCTGGATTTTCTGCAATTCATCTCCTGTTTGGAGTAGTCGTACAAGCCACAATCACAGTCTTACAGCCACAGGACCTCACGCACAGGACCTGGGCTTTGAGCACTGTGCAGTTGGCATCCCGCATTTCATAATCGCAGATCCGAGCGTTCCCGTAACCAATTGAAAACTCGACGATCGCACTGTGGTGTGCTAATTGCAAACACTGAGCACGAGGGGGAAGTGTTTAGTGACTCGTATCTTTTCTCGGCGAGTCGCGACGCTCAATCTCCTGCTGGGCGGAGACAATATAGGGCCCGCGAAAGTGGGTATTGTGGGCGACCACCCGTTCCGTTTACTGCGTCCTGCACGCGGCTTAGGAGCCGCACATTGACGTAGTGATTGGTGCAACTCCAGTTGTCGAGCACTGCAATGCAAACTGAAATGGCCACGGTTCCACCGTCGTTATCGACTTCAATCCGCGAAACAGCAATGAACTCTCGCGCCGAGGAATCGTTGCGAAGTGGCAACTCGCAGGTGCAAGAAGTAGTGAAAGCCGCAGGGGAAGATCTGCGGCAACTCCTGCGGCAGCGTGCTGAGATTAAGAAGCGCATCCGAACAATGAAGCAAACAATTGTGGGACTGGCCCGCTTGTTTGGCGATGATTGGTTTAGTGAAGAGTTATTGGAATTGGTCGGTCGGAAGGGCAGACCACGGCAACGCGGACTCACCAATGCCTGTCGCACAGTGTTGATGGAGGCTAACCGTCCATTGGATGCCCATGAAGTATGCGAACTGGTTCGGCGACGCATCCCGCTAGTATTTCTGCACCACAAAAGCCCGGCTAATGCCGTTACTACGGTGCTGAACCGACTGGTGGAGTATAGAGAAGCGCTTGCCGTGCGCGCTGAAAACGGACGACGGGCCTGGCAATCGTACAGCCAGGGGCCGACTAAGGCGGATGGTGATTGTTGAGGGCGAACCGGGGTCCCTCTACCTAGTGCTGCCCCGCGCGAGCGTCACAGTGAATGTGATGCGCCATCGACCACGCCGTCAACTCAGCAAGGAAAGGCAAAACGGCGCGCTCTATTGCGACCTACCCGCAACCGGAAGGACCGACAACGCTGGCATCACTTCTCGCAGGACTCTCCTCAGCTCGCAGGGATTTGACAGGTTTTCGTGCATACTCCCACGTGGTTGTCCGGGAGTGGGCGGAGACCTTCGGCGAATCGGTTCCTTGCGGTGTCGGAAACGCTCTTGGGCCGAGAACACCGAGGAGACGGGACCGGCAAGGGCACAGGGCAGAGATGCACGTGTTAAAATATCCGTGTCAGCTTCCGCTTTCGATGCGTGGAACACGAAAATGTTATGTAGTAAGTTGCTGGAAGCAAACGTAGGCGCGTAGCTCAGTTGGTTAGAGCGCTACCTTGACACGGTAGAGGTCAGGAGTTCGAGTCTCCTCGTGCCTACCATTTTTTTCTCTGCAGTTTCTGCACGTTGGAAGAAATCGGGCTCACCGCCTCGAAAAATCCTAGCCCGTGACTAGCCCGTGGTTTGCGAATATCAGTTTGCCTGCCCTGCCTGAATCTAGGTCTGGTGCAGAATTGCAGCCAACGCCTCTCCTTGTTATCACGATTCAGTGGCCTTGTGCTTGCAGCATTCTTGAACTCGCGTGATACTCATGCTGATATGAACTTGAAAACGCTCGTGTGTATGGGTTTGTGGGCATTGTGTTCACTCCCCATAGTTCCTCAAGACTCTGTCAAATCGGAACCGGCGTCTGTTGTGGTCGAGGCAGCGCACCTGCTGGATGTGCGCACTGGAAAGTACATTGAAAACGCCGCGGTATGGATTGAAGGTGAGACGATCAAAGAGGTCGGCAAAGCTAGCGATGTCGCATCTCACGCTCCAAAGGATGCGAGAAGAATCAATTTGGGGCGCAGCACGCTTTTGCCCGGCTTGATCGACTGCCACACGCATATCATGGCGAGAATCGACGGGACTGACAGTGGATATATCGTGGGCCTGGCGACGAAATCGCAGGCTTTCCGTGCGCTTGAAGGTTCCTATAACGCGCGGATTACGCTGAACGCGGGATTCACGACGATTCGCGATGTGGAGACCGAGGGCGCGGGATACGCGGATGTGGCGCTGCGCGATGCCGTGGAACAAGGGCTTGTTGAAGGTCCGCGCATGAAAGTTGCGACGCGCGGAATTGCAGCGGTGGGGCAGTACGAGCCGTTCGGTCTATCGCCGGACCTCGTAAGTTTTCCGACGGGCGCGGAGATGATTAGTGGTGTGGAGGACGCGCGACGCGCGGTCCGTGAGCAGATTGGGCACGGTGCGGACTTGATTAAGGTGTACGCGGACTGGTCAAATCCAACGCTGACTGTGGACGAAATGCGCGTGATTGTCGACGAGGCGCATAAGCAGAAGCTAAGAGTTGCCGCGCATGCCACGACTACTGAAGGAATCAAAAACGCCGTCACTGCGGGTGTGGATTCGATCGAGCATGGGACCGGAGCCAATCGGGAAGATCTCGAAATGATGAAGGCCAAAGGAATATTTCTGGTGCCAACGGTGGGGATGGCTTATGCGTTGAGTGACCCGCAACGGAGGGACGCGATGCCTCCAAAAGAGCGGCAGAGGCGCGAGGCCTTTCGGCAGCAGATGCAGCAAGTGATTCAAGTCGCCGACGAGCTTGGAGTAGAGATCGCATCCGGATTCGACGCAGATTCTCCCCAAACGCAGGGTAAGAATGCACATGAGTTGGTAGCTCTGACTGTCGTGGGAATGACGCCGTTGCAAGCGATTCAAGCGGCGACGGTGAAGGCCTCGGAACTGATTGGCTGGCAGGACCGAATCGGCACAATAGAGGTGGGAAAGTTTGCAGACTTGATCGCGGTGGATGGAGATCCAATTTCAGACATCACAACACTTGAGAAGGTGAAATTCGTGATGAAGGGCGGCAAAGTCGTCAAGGAACTTGTTCCTTAGCATCCACCTTCAACCGCCAGTCCGAAAGTCCCGCGCTGTCGCCACGCCGCAGCTTCAAGCAATCGGCTAGTGAGGGGACGTCAGCCGATGGTCAGCAGTTGTTCGTAAAATCCGCCGATCTCCCGCACTCGATCCACAAAGTGAATCTCTAATATCCAGTGCCGCTTTCGACCAGAGGCGTCCTGAATCCGCATCCGGTTGTGATTCTTGGGGTGTACATAAAGAGTGACCTTGTCGCCTGGAATTTTCTCATGGGGGAAGACACCAATCAGATGGCCGGCGATGGGGCCACCATACTCCCAGCCAGCTTGCTCCGCCAATTGCTGCGCGTACGCGTATAGTTCCGCCGCAGTGATCTCGGGGTGTTCTTGAAAGTACTGCTTGCCGCGGGCAAATGCCTCCTCGATATCGCGGCAAAGTTTGTGTTTCAGCGGATCACTTCCCACGACGTAGGTACGGCCAAAATCGGATTCCCACTCCTCAAACACAGGACCGAAGTCAAGAAAAACGATGTCATCCTCCCCGACCGTCAAATCTGGAGGATTCTCATCGTAAGGGGCCAATGTATTGCGCCCGGCGCGCACGATGCGCTTGTGCCAATAGCACGAGATTCCGTACATGCTTTCGGCAAGCGCGTATATTCCCTCATTAATCTCGCTTTCTTTGGCTCCCGGCCGAATGAGGTTTCGTGTTCGGATCTCCACGAACAAGGCCTGGGCTTTCGCCTGAGCATCCAACAAACCAGCAACCAACGCTTCTTCTGATTTCTCCATGGGGGAACAGATTACAACAAAGCGAGAGAGATAAGCGTCAGGCCCGTTGAATCTGGAACATCGCCTTGTTGGCGAGGTTCTTCCAAACGTGTAGTCAGGTTCCTAGCAGGTTGATTTGCAGTTTCTCGTAGCCGTGTTCGCGCGCCCAGAGGTCTAAAGGAATTGTTGCCAACTCATCTACAACGGCAACTGCCAGCCCTGTTTTCGTCAAGTCGATACTCTTCAGATAGGTGTGGCACGTGTCGCAGACGTCGACGCGGACGTGCGCGATCTCGGGTGCGGAATAATAGGCCATCTGCGGTTCTCGTTCTTCGCCGCAGGCTGGACAATGGATTCTTCGGAAAAGCCATTCGTGCGCGCAGAGCATGCAGATCAGAGATTTCTTTGCGCCGTCGCCTTCGCTGCGCAATACGCCGACGGCGGGCTTGCCGCCGCAAAGCGGGCACGTTGATGGAGTTCCGTCGAGAATCTCGATTTCGCGATGATCCGCCAGATATTCGGCGTAGGGCTGAAGAAAAATCCAGGCTAGCACTCGATCGGAGTGAGGTGAAGCGCCTGGATCATTGGACTCAAGTTCGGCGTCGGCGTCGGAGTCATTCATGCCCGCAGTTAAAGCTCCATCTCCGTACCAGAAGTCTTCAATCGCGCGCTGCCATGCAGATGATCCCTTCCTTGCTAAAGTGATGGCGGCCTCGACGAGCGGCGCTGGGGCGATCTGCTGGATCATTGATAGAAATCCGGGGAACTTCGGCAGCAGGAGGAAAAAATCCAATTCCTCGCGCAGCGGGCGATTCGAGGAAATCTTCGGCGAATCCGCGAGAGCTTTCTCGATTTCGCCGTAAATACTTTTCTGAAATGTTGCAACGCGGGCATAGTAATGCAACCCTTCGGCGGAGAACGGGTAGGACGAGGCTAGTTCGTTGGCGCGGCGAATGCGGCGATCCCACTTCGCATCGTTCATGGTCAAGGCCATTGTCAAGGCGATCGTTAAGGCCGGGGTTTGCCGATGACGTCGTAGTACCAGGTGCGGTGAAATGTCCACGCCCAGGCTCGTGTGACGTAGCCGTGAACCATAGACCCGAAGCTGCCCTCTTCGAGGACCGCGCTCATGTACACGTGAATGAGGAATAATCCAATCGTGATGAGCGCTACGCTGGCGTGAATCAGAATCGCGGCGTAGCGAAGGAAGCGGAGACTCCACGGAAGGGCTTCTGTGTACCACAAGGCGACGCCCGACAGGAGCAAGAGAATTACGCTGTAGAAAATTCCCCAGAAGAAGATTTTTTGTCCGAAGTTGAAGCGGCCGACGGGTGGGAGCTTTTCGTCTTCGTTCTCGATGTAGTCTGGGATCGCCTTGCCCCAGGCGCGATCGGCGTCGTTGATTTCCATGTCGCGGCGCCACGCTTTGAACGTCCAAAACTGGGTCGCGGTAAAAATCAATCCGAACCAGGGATGCCAGAATCTTGCGGCGGGACCGCCCCCTACGACCGCGGCCAGCCAGTACAGATAGGGCGACCAGAAGGCGAGGCCGGTCATCAACAGATAGATGTAGGAGAGCGCGCCGATCCAGTGATTTACGCGTTCGGCGAACGTGTAGCGGACGATGGTCTCTTCGTTTTGGCTGGCGGAACTTGGGCGCGAAACCGCTCCGGTGGTCATGCCCGCCTCCCGGCATCAGGATTAGCATTAGCATTCGGCGGAATCGGCTCTTCTTTCTTGGGGCCAAATCGCATGTAATGCAGGGCCATGCCTAGGATGCCGCCGACCATCGCCAGATTCCCAATCCATTTCAACGGGCCCTTCCACAGTCGCACTGACCAGGGGATCTGCGGATCGCGCGGGAGTCCGCCATACAACTCGGGATTCTTGGCATCGTGCAAAACGTAGATCACGTGCGTTCCGCCTACTCCGGCCGGATCGTAGACTCCTGCATCCTGGAATCCGGAGTTGGTGCGAAGTTGCGCTGCACGAGTTTCGGCCAGTTCCTGCATTTCCGGCTTCGTTCCAAAATGCAGGCAGCCCGTGGGGCAGGCCTTGATGCAGGCTGGTTCCAGGCCTACTGAGACGCGGTCATTGCACAGCGTGCATTTGAAAACTTTGCGCGATGGCGGATCGAATTTCGGAATGTTGAACGGGCAGCCGGTCATACAATAGCCGCAACCTATGCAATTGGCTTCCTGGAAATCGACGATGCCGTTGGCATACTGGACGATGGCGGCGTCGGCGGGGCAGGCGGCGAGGCAGCCCGGATCAGCGCAGTGCATGCATTGATCTTTGCGCATGAGCAGCATCATGGTGCCGTCGGCGCGCTCATGCTCGTTGAACTTGATCAGGTTCCAATAATTCCATGCCGTCTCGGGCATCGTTTGGTATGTGTTATCGAACGTGGTTTCACTGAAGGTGTAACCGTTCCATTCGAGGCAAGCGACCTCGCACGCTTTGCAGCCGATGCACGTGGTGGTGTCGACCAGCTTGCACACCTGGAATTCGCGGTTCAGACCTTTGCCGGGGACGACTCCGGCGTGACCGGAAATTCGGATCAGTTCTGTTGCGGCCTGGCTCATTGTCGTTCCTGTGTCGTTGTCGTTCTCGTTGTCGTTCTTTATGCCTTCTCAACTTTCACTAAGAAGCCCTTGGACTCAGGAGTATGGGCATTCGGATCGGTTACTGCAGGCGTCAGCAGATTAGCCGGCGTTCGCGCATTTCTTCCTTCATCCTCGCCGATGCCGCGGAAGCCCTGGTGAATGGGCAAACCAATCTGATAGACCTTCTTGCCGTCGATCATCATCGGCTTCAGCCGGCGAGTGACGAAGGCTTTCGCGATGTAGGTTCCGCGCGCACTGATGACCTTGATCTTGTCCGTTCCTCGAATTCCTTTTTCGTCCGCCAACTCCACCGGAATTTCCACGAACGGTTCGGGGATGAGCTGGACGTTCATCGGATTATTTTTCGTCCAGTAATGATATTGCTCGGTCAGCCGGTAAGTCGTACAGACGATGCTGTACTCCTCGGGCGATCCAAACTTATCGAAAGGCGTCTTGAACTTTTTGACCAGCGGATTATTCGATTGCTCGGGGTGAAACGGGTTCTTGATTGGGCTTTCGACCGGTTCGTAATGTTCGGGGAACGGGCCATCTGTGATTACACCGATCGGTGCGAATAATCGGCCGATGCCTTCGGGATTCATGATGAAGGGCCCCATGTGATCTTTGGGGTGGGAGTCGGGCTTGAAGTCGGGCACGTCGTTGCCAACCCACTTTCCTGCCGCTTCATTCCACCAGATCTGTTTGCGATCCGGGTCCCACGGCTTCCCGTCCGAATTGCAGGAAGCGCGATTGTAAAGCACGCGCCGATTGGCCGGCCACGACCACGACCAGTTGGGAAAAACTCCCATTCCGGACGGATCTTCTGTGCCTCGCCGCTGGATTTGCGATCCGGCCTCGGTCCACGAACCGGAATAGATCCAATTACCGCATGTCGTTGTGCCGTCGTCTTTCAACCAGGCAAATCCGGGCAACTGCTGGCCGGCTTTGATGACCTGTCCGGTTGCGTCGTCTTTAAGATCGGCGAGAGCTTTGCCATTAATTTCCATGGCCACTTGAGAAAGTGGAGGATGAGCCGCGTCTGCATACGCCCAACTCAGATTCAGAATGGGGTCGGGGAATTTTCCGCCCTCCTTCTTATAGAGGTCGCGAACCCGCAGGAAAATCTGCGCGACGATGTCCTGGTCGAGCCGCGCTTGCCCTGGAGGTGGAACCGCGGCGTATTTCCAAGTGACCCAGCGCGCGGAGTTGGTCATGCTGCCGTCTTTTTCGGCAAAGCCCGCGCAGGGCAGCCGGTAGACCGTAGTGTTGATCGTCTTTTGTTCTTCGGTGGTAATTCCCGGCGCTCGCCAGAATTCGCTGGTCTCATCCTCGTAAATTTCGCCTACGACCAGCCAGTCGGCTTTCTTCAGGGCGTTGATGTTCTTGTTCGTATCCGGGCCAATCATTACGCCGTTCATTCCGAAGGCCAACATGCCCTTGATTTTGTCGTTGTACATGTCGTCCCAGATATGGGTCCAAGAGCAGTCCTGTCCGGCCTTGGGCAAATAATCGAAGGCAAATCCGTTTTCCTTCGTAGCGGCGTCTCCGTACAGCGACTTGAGCAGCGAGACCATGAATTTCGGAGTGTTCGCATAGTAGTTCATCGAACTCCACGGCGATGGCTTAGACGCCGTCGGGGTCGTGCGCTTCAGGAACGTGGCCAAATCTTTGTCGTCAGGAACCGGCGCTTTCAGGTAGCCAGGGAGCGAATCGTAGAGGCCGGCCATATCCGTCGCGCCCTGGATATTCGAATGGCCGCGAAGGGCGTTCACGCCACCGCCCGCTCGGCCGACATTACCGAGCAAGAGTTGAATCATGGCGGCAGTGCGGATGATTTGCGTTCCGAAAGTATGCTGCGTCCATCCGACAGCGTAGATGATGGTTGCGACTTTCTTCATGTCGCCGTCTTTGCGGACTGAAGTAAATAGATCGACGGCCTTCAGGTATTGGTCCTTGGGGATGCCTGTGATCCGCTCGACGGCTTCCGGGGTGTAACGGGAATATTGCTGCTTCATCAATTGGAAGACGCAGCGCGGGTGCTGAAGCGTGAGATCGTAGGCGACATCTGCGGGTAGAGCAGGAGGTGGTGCTCCTCCTCCGACCTTGCCCGGCACGGGTTCGGGAGCATGACCGGTTGCCCCACCTTGTCCGCCAGACCCCCCGGTTCCTTCATAGTTCCACGTGGATTTATCGTAGGTGCCCGCCGCGGAATCAAACCCGGAGTACAAACCATCTTCAGGAAGTTTGAACCCGTCTTTAACGATGAAGGCGGCGTTGGTGTAGTTGACGAGATATTCCTTGGCGATGCGGTTGTTCTCGATGGCATAACGGATCAGGCCGCCGAGGAAGGCAATGTCAGTGCCCGCGCGAATTTGTACGAACAGGTCGGCGGTCGAGGAAGTGCGCGTGAATCGAGGGTCAACGGAGATCAGCTTGGCGTTGCGGTTGCGCTTGGCCTCCATCGCCCACTTGAAGCCGCAGGGATGGTTTTCGGCGGGATTGCCGCCCATGATCAACATCATGTCGGTGTTCTTGATGTCGATCCAGCCATTCGTCATGGCCCCGCGTCCAAATGTTGGTCCCAAACTTGAGACCGTGGGGCCGTGTCAAACACGGGCTTGGTTTTCCAGATAAACCAAGCCCAACCCCCTCATGGCCTTGACGGCCAGAAAATTGAATTCATTTGTATCGGTGCAGCCGCCGATGAAGGAGATGCCTTCGCACCGATTCACGGTGCGGCCCTGCGCGTCTTTCTCAACGAAGGAGTTATCGCGCGTTTTCTTGGTCCAGTGCGCGATCTCATTCAAAGCGTCGTCCCAGGAAATGTCCTGCCAGTCCGTCGCGCCCGGGCGCCGTACCTGCGGCTTGGTGAGCCGCCGCGGGTTCAGCATGTCCTGCTCGAGCGAAGAGCCCTTCGGGCACAGCGTCCCGCGGTTGGTGGGATGATCGGGATCACCTTCGACGTGGATCACCTGCGGCGTGACATTCTTTGCCCGATCGCCGATCGTGTAGATGAGGACACCGCAGCCCACCGCGCAATAGGGACACGTCGAGCGCGTTTCGGCAGCGCGTGCGATCTTTAGCTCTTTGAGCTGCGCGTAAGCGGGCTGGAGGTCGAAACCAAAGATAGTAGCGCCGACTGCGCCCACCGTTGCTGCCTTGAAGAAGTCTCTGCGGGACTGTTGCATCGGAATTGCTCTCCGCGTGTGTCCGAGAGTCGAAAGACCCCTAAATTTCTAGTCTTCGATCATTATGTTTGTCAAGGGGACATGAGACGGAAGGGTAGTGTCCTAATACTCTCAGTGTAACTTCCAGATGGCATAATGAATCCAACCTGCACTAGGGTCAGGAATGTTGCGAACAATCAACGCGTGCCTACTGCGAGACCCCGCCTTGTACTGTCTTAACAAGAACGCAGACCGGACGGTCCCATGCTGATTTATCTCCTGGCCTTTGTTGGTGGTGTTCTGACGATTTTGAGTCCGTGCATCCTGCCCGTCCTGCCGTTTGTATTCGCGCGTGCGGACCAACCCTTCCGTCGTTCCGGCTTGCCTTTGTTAGTGGGAATGGCGCTGACATTTTCTCTTGTGGCAGTCGCCGCTGCATTCGGTGGGCATTGGGTAGTGCGACTCAATCAAGGGGGACGCTACGTGGCGATGGTCATCTTCCTCGTGTTGGGGGTGAGTCTTCTCTTTCCCTCCATGGCGGAGACGTTGACTCGTCCGCTGGTAAACGCCGGCAGCAAACTGCAGGGCGGTCCGTCCGGGGAAGGTGGTATAGGAAAGTCCTTTGTGCTGGGAATCTCGACGGGCCTTCTTTGGGCTCCCTGTGCAGGCCCGATTCTCGGCTTGATCTTGACCGGGGCAGCAATTCAGGGCCCCGGCGCCCGCTCTTCGTTCTTGCTCTTGTTTTTCGCGCTAGGTGCCGCGACTTCTCTCGGGATTGCCCTCTTTGCTGGCAACAAAGTTTTCTCCGCTCTGAAACGTTCGCTTTCGTTTGAAGTCTGGATCCGCCGTGGATTAGGCGTTGCGGTGATCATGGGAGTTGTTGCGATAGGTCTGGGGTGGGACACAAACTTACTCACCAAGTTTTCCTTTGTAAACACTTCAAAAGCGGAAGAGCATTTGATCGGTGCATTGCATCCAGAGAAGTCGGGGGCTGTCTTGGCGGCAAGCACGACCGACGCTCAACCCACTCTTGACGATGAAGGCCCCATGCCGGATTTGAGTGGCGCCGTCGCTTGGCTCAATTCACCTCCGCTCAGTAGCAAATCTCTGAAGGGAAAGGTTGTTCTAGTCGATTTTTGGACTTACTCCTGCATCAATTGCTTGCGGGCACTGCCCTATGTAGAAGGATGGGCGGCGAAATATAAGGATGCTGGTCTGATAGTGATTGGCGTACATACCCCCGAGTTTGCATTCGAGAAGGAACGAAGCAACGTTGAGAAGGCAGTGCACGATTTGAAGATCGTCTATCCGGTTGCCATCGACAGCGATTACAAGATCTGGCAAGCATTCAGCAACAGATACTGGCCGGCACACTACTTCATCGACGGCAAGGGGCGGATTCGATATCACCACTTCGGCGAGGGCGAGTACGGCGAGTCGGAGCGCGTAATCCAGGAGCTTCTAAAAGAGAACGGGGCACAGCTGTCCTCATTAGGCGCAATCAGTATCGCGGGAACCGGTGCGGAAGCTGCTCCCGACAATGCGAATGTCCGTTCACCGGAAACCTACGTCGGCTATCATCGGGCGGAACATTTCGCTTCCGCCGAAGCGATTGCTCAAGATTCGAAGCGTTCTTATACGCCATCACCCCGGCTCTCGCTCAATCAATGGGCTCTCGGCGGGAGTTGGAATGTCGGTGCGGAAAGCGCAGTGCTTCAAGCGGCCCCGGGAAAGATCATCTTCCGCTTTCATGCCCGTGATCTTCACCTCGTGCTGGGAACCAGCGATGGCAAACCAGTCCGTTTCACCGTGAAGCTTGATGGCACTGCTCCGGGTGACGATCACGGCGTCGATACCGATAACGCCGGTTCAGGAACGGTCCAAGGGCACAGGCTCTATCAGCTCATCCGGCAAAAAGGGCCCGTGGAAGATCGAACATTCGAGATTGAGTTCCTGGACCCGGGCGTGCAAGCATTCGCGTTCACGTTTGGCTAGACATTTGAGCCAAGAGTGGCTGCCAGGGCCGACTGAATGTTAATCAGTTCTGCTAAACTGGACCTGACACGGCAGAGGCGAGGAGTCCGAATCTCGTCGTGCCCATTATCTCTTTCGACTGCTTCCCGATTGATCATGTCCAACCCAGGCATTCCAAAACCCCAATTCATGGCTGAATCGTCCGCCGAATCTAGCGAGTCGTTCGGCGAACTCCTTTCCCAATACGACAAGAGCCATTCACGGAAAAGCGAGGACGGTGGCAAACAACTCTTAGGCACAGTGATTGTTGTGTCCAGCGATTCGGTCTTCCTCGACATCGGATTCAAGAGCGAGGGCATTTTGCCACTGGCGGTTTTGCAAGGCGCTGGAGAAACCGTTAAGCCTGGTGACAAGCTCCGAGTCTCGGTCAAGGGCCGCGATCCGGAGGGCTACTATCAGCTTACTCGCGCCAAAGTCGAACGGCCGAGAGACTGGTCGGCACTGGAGAAGGCCTTCGCGGACAAGGCGACGATCGTGGGTACGGTGACGGGCGTGATCAAGGGCGGGCTCAGCGTGGATATAGGGGTGCGGGCGTTCATGCCGGCCTCGCGCAGCGGAGCCCACGACGCCGGCGAAATGGAGAAGCTCGTGGAGCAGGAGATCCTCTGCCGCATTATCAAACTCGATGTGGCTGAGGAAGACGTAGTCGTGGACCGCCGCGCCGTTGCCGAAGAGGAAGAGCGCACGGTGCAGGAGCGCCGCTATTCGGAGATGAAGGAAGGCGATAACGTCACGGGTACGGTCCGCAGCCTCACCGACTACGGCGCGTTCGTCGATCTCGGTGGTGTGGATGCCTTGCTGCATGTGAGTGACATCGCCTGGAGCCGCGTCGGCAAGCCGGCAGATGTGCTCTCGGTGGGGCAGCAGATCGAAGCCCGGGTGCTCAAGATCTCGAATGATTCCGGTAAGCGGCGCATTTCCGTGGGTTTGAAGCAGTTGCAGCCGCATCCCTGGGACGCCGGCGCCGAAAAATATAGGGCCGGTGAACGGGTGCGCGGCACGGTTACGCGTGTGGTGGAGTTCGGAGCGTTTGTAGAACTAGAGCCGGGGATTGAAGGACTGATCCACGTTTCGGAGATGTCGTGGGGAAAGAAGTTGAGGAGCGCCAGCACTCTGGTGAAGCCGGGCGAGATCGTTGACGCGGTGATCCTCGGGGTGAATACCAGCGAGCGCCGCATTTCTCTTGGCCTGAAGCAGGCGCTAGGCGATCCGTGGGTCGACGTGGCGCAGAAGTTTGCAGCGGGTTCGGTAGTTGAAGGCCCGGTTGTCAGCATCACCAAGTTCGGCGCATTCGTCCAGCTTTCCGAAGGCGTTGAGGGCATGATTCACATCAGTGAGATGAGCGCTGACAAGCGCATCAACCATCCCCAGGAAATATTGAAGGTTGGTCAACTGGTTAGAGCTCAGGTGCTGGCAGTTGATACCGAGAAGCGACAATTGCGGCTGAGCATGAAGCAGTTGGTTCCGAGCGGACTGGATGAGTACATCGCCGAACACAAGGAAGGCGACGTGGTCACCGGTCGGATGATTGAAGTTTCAGATGCTCATGCGCGCGTGGAACTGGGCGAGGGCATCCAGGCCAGATGCCGCATGGATGAGCCGGGCGCAGCCAAAAAGAATTCACAGGCCGAAGCAGATGTGTCGTCCTCGAAAGTGTCATCTTCAAAGACCCAGTCGAAGCCCGACTTGTCTTCGCTGGGCTCGATGTTACAGGCGCGCTGGAAGGGAGGCGCACCCGCGGGCGACGCCAAGCCAGAAGCCCTCCGTGCCGGACAGATTCGCAAGTTCCGCATCGTGAAATTGGATGCCGCCACGAAAAACATTGAATTGGAGTTAGCTAGTCAATCGCGCTGACCTGCAAGTCCAAGCAAATACTTGTTAGCCCTCGACCCGGCCGCCCTCTTGCTACCAAGATGACTCGACATTTTTGCCTCATTGGCTGTTGACAGCCGCGGGCTTGCGGGTATATTACGAAACATTACTTTTCCTTTCGCTTTGAAACGACTGCTCCGCGAACTAAGTCGCAACACGTCGAGAACACCGAGGATGAATCTGCCATGTGGACGAAACCATTGTCGCGCTTTTTGAGCTTGATTTTTGTGATGTGTTCTCTCTCCATCCTTGCCGGAGAAGCGGTCGCTTCGGCTCCGGGCAATTCCCCGGGCGATGCGAAGATTGAAAACGCGCAGGTGGTGATCGACGCGAACCAGAAGGCTGGTACGTACACGATTCGCTCGAAGGAGAATCCGCGGGTTTCGTTCACGGCAGCGGTGGCGGCGCAGGTGAATCATCGCTGGCTCCGCGCCAGCGATTACGCGCAGCATGAAGTAAAAGGGTCGGCTTTCACGGACGACCATGGCGCGGGATCCCAAATCACGATGACCTACGCCGGATCGTCCGGCCAACCCGACCTCATCTGCAACCTGCGAGTGCGCCCGCAATCGATTTTCGCGGAGATTGATGTGCAGGTCCGCAATGGCACGGGGGAGCAGGTAACGGTGCAGACCATTCGCGTACTCGAGGCACGGAATCCCATGCTCAATCTTGATGGGCCAGAATCTGCCGACCGCGTGCTCTCCGACAGCTTCAGCGAAAACCGGCCGGACATGAAGATCTATGATCTTGCGCAGCCCACCGATGGGATGCATCGCGCCGTCGGCAGCCAGTTGATTTACAACCAGCAAAGCCGGCAGAGCCTTTTTCTCGGGGCGCTGACTTCAGATAAATGGCTGACCGTGTTGCGACTCCATGTGAATGAGAAGCAGGTGAATGAGAAACAGGTGAATGAGAAAAAAGACGGCATTACTGGCTACGAAGTGGATTCCACCGGCACCACGGAACTCGCGAAGGAGAACTCGTTAAAAGAGTCGTCGGAGGAAGACCAGATCGAACTGAGCTTGCCCATCGAGCCAGGCCAGAGTCTCGCATCAGAACGCATCGCCGCCAGCCTTTCTTCCGATTACCACGCGCAACTGGAAGCGTATGGTGAAGCTATCCGCAGGTTGCACAAGGCGAGGGTCAGCGCTCCCACGCCCCTTGGCTGGTGGAGTTGGACTGCATACTACTTCGACCTCACCGAGGGTCTGGCCCTCACCAACGCGGAATTCCTGTCATCTCATTTGCGGGACTACGGCTACAACTTCTTCCACATCGATGAGGGTTACCAATTCGCTCGGGGCGACTTCACCTCGGTGGTTGCCTACAAATATCCTCACGGACTGAAAGCGTTCGAGGACAAAGTGCAGGCTCTCGGCCTGACTCCGGGAATCTGGACGGCGCCGTTCGAGGTCTCCGAGCGCTCGTGGGTGTACGTCAATCACAAGGACTGGCTGGTGCACAATGCGAAAGGACAGCCGATCCGCGCGGGCTGGGTGACCGAACCGCCCGACACCACAACCAATCTCGACCAACTCTACGCGCTCGATCCCACCAACCCAGGAGCACAGCAATACCTGCGCGAGACCTATTCCAAGCTGACCAGAGACTGGGGCATTCGCTACATCAAGCTCGACTTCATGGATGACAGCGTTATCGAGGGCTACTACTACACTCCGCATACGACCGCACTGCAGGCGATGCGCATCGGATTGCAGATTATTCGTAACACCGTAGGAGATGGTGTGCTGCTCGACAAGGACGGCAGTCCCATGCTGCTTCCGGTGGGCATTGTGGATGCTGGACGCACCTCATGCGACACCGGTCATTCATTTGGGGCCAGCCGGGACTCGCTTACCGGTATCGCCGCTCGTTACTACATGAACCGGAACTTCTTCATCAGCGATCCCGACGCATTCTCGATCTCTCGAACCGGGCCGGGAGAAAGCGATCACGGAGGACCGAAGCCGCTGACGCTCTCAGAGGCGCAAGTAGCGGTGGCGCTGGCGGCGGTCTCCGGCGGCATGTTCGAGATTGGCGACGATCTTCCCACGCTGGGTGAGGAGCCAGACCGCATGGCCCTGCTGAAGAATCGCGATCTCCTCAACATGGTGCGATACGGTCACGCGTCGAAGCCCCTTGACCTGATGACTTACGCGCCCGAGGACGAGTTGCCGAGCGTGTTTCTGCTGCGTGAGAGCAATCGGCAATCAATTCTGGTGGTATTTAACTGGACGGAGAGAGAACGGGACCGCAAATTTCTATTTTCCGATCTCTTTTCCAGTTCAGCCCTCGCCACCCATAACACCGTGTCGGATGTCTTTGGTACCGGCGGAGTAATTGCTGAGAATCAGGCTACAGTTTCACTAACGCTACCACCGCGTTCCGTCCGGATGATGAAGATCATCGATACGTCGATCACCGCATCTGCGCCATCCGTGAACGTACAGGCTCCGGAAAAGATCGAAACCGGGAAGCCGGCGACTTTCTCGGCCCAGGATGCCAGTGGCAGCGTGCCCGCGCTCTCTTATCTTTGGGACTTTGGCGATGGAACCAGCGCCGAGGGCTCTTTCGTCACGCACTCCTACACACACGTCGGTAATTTCACAATCCATTTGACTGCAGAGGGAATCGAAGGCTTGCCCTTTGAAAAGACTCTGACGGTTTCGGCTACGGGGGAGATCGACACCATTTTTCGGCCGGAACTTTACCAGCGCTATAAAGAAGAGCGCTGAGAAGGCCTAAACACGGATTGCGGGTTAGCCCTTTCGCGTCCTAATCCCTCTCCCGCATTTGGCCTTCCTCGGCTCGCATTCCGGCGCTGGCGGCGACCGCCGACTCTTCTTTCTTCTTCTGCCAGTCCGCCTCAGCCAGCACGGTGATAGCCTCCAGTTTCTTCTTTTTTAAGCCCGCGTTGACGCCCGCCAGTTCTTTTTGCGTCAGCTTCTGAAAGTCGTCGATCACATCTTGCAGCTCATGACCAAGCGACTCGGTCCGTGCCACCTGGTAGTCCGTCGGTTTGCCATCGTACCCGGTCACTGCGCCGTACAGTTGTCCCAGCAATTCGCGGATCCGCTCTTCTCCGGTAATCATTCCACCTTCTTTGGTGGCCACGATCTTCGAACGCAGCGCGTCACAACCCGCGGCGAGTTCCTGCAGTTGCTTGCGGAGCGGATCTTTCTCTGCCACCTTCGCCGCCCGCGCGTTTGCGCCGTCGCGCACCCCTTCGATCGCGGCCACGCCGTAGGTCATGTGCTCGAGCTCTTTGTAAACCTTCATCGAAAGATCGTACTGCGCTTTGCGCTCCTCCAGCGAATACTTGGCCCGCGGATCGATCGCAACATTCAACTGCTCAGTGTAAGTTTGATCGCCTTTGGTCAGCTTCACCGTGTATGTGCCCGGCAGCACGCGCGGCCCCTGCGACGCCTCAAACAACGCGGATGCCGCGGGAGCGACCGCCGGCGGCCTGACCCGCATTCCCCATCCGGCGCGGTTCAGCCCCCGATGCTTAGTCCCGGCCACGGTGTCGACCAGTTTGCCGTCCTGGTCGAAAATCTCAATCTTCAAATCGCCGAAAATGTGCCGGCCTTTCTGGTAATAGGTGATTTGTGCGTCCCCGGGACGGCTTCGCCCATGGAAACTCTCATCGCCTTCCGGCCAGCCTCCGAAAACATCAAAATACTGGATCGATGGCCGCCCAGGAAGCAGCGTCGCCTCTTTGGCCATCACTTCCGGAGCGAGCGCGCGTAGCGGTGAGACATCATCCACGATCCAAATGCCGCGTCCATGGGTTGCAAGCACCAGGTCGGATTCCCGCGCCTGTACGGCGATGTCGTCGACTGCCACCGCCGGGAAGTCAGTTCCTTTGTACTGTCCCCAGCGCTGTCCACCATCCACTGAAATCCACAGCCCAAACTCCGTACCCAGGAAAAGCACATTTGGGCTGACAGTGTCTTCCTTGATCACGTGAGCAAACCCACGCACGCCGCTTTCCTGTGCCGGCAGTTGCGTCCACGTCTGGCCGTAGTCAGTGGTCTTGTAAACGTACGGCTTCATATCTCCGAAGGTGTGCCGATCAAACGTGGCGTATGCCGTGCCCTCGTCGAAACGGCCGGCCTCGATGGTCGTGACCCATGAATTCTTCCCCAGCCCGCCGACGTTCCCCACCACGTTCGTCCAGGTCTTCGCCCCATCGCGCGTAACCTGAACATTTCCGTCATCAGTGCCGACCCAGATGATTTGACCGTTCTTCGGCGACTCGGAAATCGAATAGATCGTGGTGTGCATTTCCGCTGAAGAGTTGTCAATGGTGACGCCGCCGGATTCTTCCTGCTTCTGTTTTTCCGGATCGTTCGTTGTCAGGTCCGGAGAAACGCGGTCCCAGGACTGGCCATGATCGCGCGAGCGGAACAAGTACTGCGCTCCGATATAAATCGTCCCTTTCTCATTGGGGCTCATGTGGATCGGCGTGTTCCAGTTGAAACGGAGCTTCTTCTCGCCATAGTTCGGCAGGGGATGGATATCGCGAATCTCATGGGTATGCCGATTCACCCGCCCGATCTGGCCGCCCTGCGCCTCGGCATATATGTAGTCTGGATCGGATGTGTCTTCGAACATCCAGAAACCGTCGCCGCCGAACATGTTCTCCCACTGCGAGTTGGCCACGCCGCCGGGATAGGACGAATCGCCCACCCACGAACTGTTGTCCTGCAGGCCGCCATACACGTGATAAGGATCCGAATTGTCCGTGCTCACGTGATAAAACTGAGAAACCGGCAGATTCATCTGGTGCTTCCAGCGGTTGCCACCGTCTTCGCTGCGCCATAATCCGCCATCATCGCCGGCAATCACGGTATTCGGATTCTTGGGGCTGATCCACACGTCGTGGAAATCACCGTGCGCCGCGCTCGAAACTACGTTGAAGGTTTTTCCTCCATCGTTACTCAGCAGCAGGATGAGATCGGGTTTAAAAATCTTGTTTTCATCTTTAGGATCGACGATCAGGTTGCCGAAATAGAAAGGACGCCACACCATGTAGTTGCTGGCATCCAGCTTGGTCCAGGTCGAGCCGCTGTCGTCAGACCGGTACAGTCCCCTTCCTTTTTCCGCTTCGATGTTGGCGTAAACCACCTGCGGTTTCGACGGTGCCACCTGCACGGCCACGCGGCCCCAGGGTTTCGCCGGCAGTCCCTTGTTGCTGCTGACTTCGCTCCAGTTCGCGCCGCCGTCCATCGACTTGAACAATCCGCTGCCCGGCCCCCCTGAACGGAATGTCCAGCCCTGCCGCCGGAAGTCCCACATTGCCGCGTAGATGGTCTTCGGTTCCTGCGCGCTCCGGGCGATCATGGCGCAGCCGCTCGAACCGTTCACGCCCGCCAGAACTTTCTTCCAGGTCTTGCCTCCGTCGTTGGTCTGGAAGACTCCCCGCTCGTCGTTGTCATCCCACAGATGCCCGGTCGCGCAGGCCAACACGTCGTTGCTGTCGTTAGGATTCACCAGAATCTTGGCGATATGCTCGCTATCTTTCAGGCCGACATTGGTCCAGTTCTCCCCGCCATCGGTCGACTTATAAACGCCGTCGCCCACCGACACGCTGTTTCGCGTCCAGGCTTCGCCGGAGCCCACCCATACAATCTTGGAATTCGAGGGATCAATCGCCACCGCGCCAATCGATTGCACGTCTTCCCGGTCGAACACCGGCTTGTAGGTCGTGCCGCCGTTCACTGACTTCCAGACTCCGCCGCTGGCCGCACCCACAAAAACGGTGATGCGGCCATCCTCCTCCACCGCATCGAGCGCCGCAATACGTCCGCTCATGGCGGCCGAACCAATGTTGCGAGCCGGCAATCCTGAAACCGTCGCGGCATCGAAGCGGTATGGCGCTTGCGCTGCAACCTGGAAAGGTGTGCACAGCGAGGCTCCGGCGAACAACGCAGTCACTGCCCAATTGCGAACGAATGCTTTCATGTTTGCGAGTCCTTTTCCAAACAAATTCATTGTTCTCTTCATCCGGGTATCGTTGGTTTAGCGAATCGCGAGCTCAGCGAATCAGTGAATGCCGACCAAGCCGGATTTCTTTTCCTCAGTTCTCAACGACGCCGGCAGCATAAAATCGGCCGGATCTATGGTCACGTTCACTTCCATCTTTTGCACGGTGACGGTTTGCGAATCCGGATTGTTCTTCGGCCCCTGCGACATTGAGAATGGATACATCACCCCGGCCACCGGCTTGTAGGACCCCAGGCCCACCACCCGATCCCGAACCGAGCCCCGGATAAACTGCTGGATCTCTTTGCGAATTTCAATAAAGGTATCCGGGTCGAGGTAGTCATAGATGATGTCGCCGTTTTTCAGCGTTACCTTCAGCCGCAGCGCGTCATCTCCATCCACCACGTCGTGTCCCAGATACTCGACGGTGCTGCCTTTTTCCTTGTAGTCGACGAGAGGCCCGTCGAAGTCGGCGTCCAGCAGCAGGTCGCGCAGGTCGTCCTCGCCCATCAGTTGGGGATCTTTTTTCCCGCCAAAAGGCTGGATCTGCCAACCCGACGCACCGTCATAGGCCTGGACGGCCGTCATCCCCTGCAGCAAGAACGTCTCCCGAACCAGGTTGGGTCGCTGGTTCTCCTGGCCGATCGAAGCAGTGAAGCCTCCCCCGCCCTCGAACTTGCCCGTCATCCGGATGTTCTTAATGGCTTTCATCTTCTCGATCCCTCCCCTGGCCTGGATGTTTTTGGCAACCAGTTCGTCCGCGGTTTGAGAGTGGGAAAATGCACCGAAGCAGCAGACAGCGATCAGCAAAATCAAGGCGTGACGCATCGAACAGACTCCTGTTTGGTGAGGGACTTAAAAGAACCCGGGAAACGGGAAACAGTACTGTACTCGGTAGTAGACGAATGTTTCAAGTTTTGGTGAGCCGGAACCGGCAGGGAAAACCAAGGATTGGTTTTCCGCAGCAAGAAAAAGCCGCTCTCGCGAGCGGCTTGCGCATTCTTAGGCTGAGAGAGCCCTCAGTGGGTGAACGAGAAGTTCAGTCCGGTCGTCAGGACGATATCATTCTTCTTTGCGCCCTCGGGCGGGTTAGAGACATAGATATCGCTGAACGCGTTCTGCCAGCCCAGCCATTTGCTGATCTTCGTCACCCAGCCAAGATCGAAGGTGCCGCGGTAGTTGCCGGTCTGCGTCAGATCCGGGTAAAAATACAGCTTCTGGGTAAGGACGGTGCTCTTGCCCAGCTTGTGCGTCAACTCCTCGCCCAGGGTAAGCGCGGCGAATCTGTTCGTGACACCATAAGAGGTGAAGGTAGGCGGAACTGTTGGAGGAGTGACTTGCGGGCCGTTGGAATAAGTTTCATGGGTGTAGTTCAGGCCGGCTAGAAAATCCAGCGTGGTGCCGGCTGACTTGATCGCGTGGTAGCCAAATCCGGCGCTGTACACAGCGCGCAAATCAAGATCCTGCAGGGCATTGCTCATGACATCAACGCCCACGAAACCAAACATTTTGGGATTGATATTGCGGTCGTAACGGATGCCGCCAGTCTCAGTGTTCGCCGTCGTGCTGGGGGTCGCCAGTTGGTTCGTTCCATAGACCGCGTTTGTATACAGGCTGAGCTTGTCGTTCTTGGTGGCCCGCGCCGCGGTGAAGGCGAGCGAAAGGTTCTCAGTCTGGCTGTTGCCTCGGGTCAAAGAAAAGCCCACGTTTGCCCCGCCGTTCCAGCCGTGCAACAGGTTCGGATGCAGAGCCTGCTCATAAGCTAGCTGATCAGCATCGTTGCGGATCGCCACCACGGTGTCTTTTGGCGCCTCCACCGGAGCGCCGTTCTTGCCCGCAACCTCCAGATTCCCGTCATTGGTGGTGATCGGTCCCACGACGGTCTGGCCATTCTTCAACGTAACATGCAATTCCTTCTCGGTGGTGATCTGCGTGATCGCGGCAAACTGCAGGGTCACGTCTCCTGCGAACTCGGTGTGCAGCACCAGGACCTTGCCGTCAGACTTCACGACGGTGCCGGTCAGGCGATCTCCATTCTTCAATGTGATCTGATCGGCGAAAGCGGCCGACGCTAATCCTAGAAACATGATGAGGGCGACAACTTCGAGTTTACGCAGCACTGCCTACCTCCAGATTTTAGAGTCAGCTTCAAAGCTCAAACGCAATAGATGCGGGGCCCGGGACTACTTCAAGCAAAATAAGACAGGGAATGACAGCAAAGTGGCAGTGGAACCTGAAATCAAAGAAGATTGCGGTCCGCGAAGAGAACTCGGTCAGCCCTTGGTTTCCTTAGATTCGCTGGTCTTGCCTTGGTCGGCCGAAGCCGAAGGGGTCGGAGTATCCTTCATGCCTTCTTTCAGGGCACGAATCCCCTCGCCCAGCCCCTTGCCCAGCTCAGGCAATTTCTTGGGACCGAAAACCAACAGGGCAATGGCAAAAATGATGATCAGGTGCGTCGGTTGAAACAGACCCTCAAGCATCGGAACCTCCCAAGGAGACACTACAACATCTTGCATATACGGTACCGGACGCGTGGGGGGAAGTCAAACTGTGCGGTCCGAACTCGGTGCCTATTACTTCCGTTACCTTACCTCCAGTTCCGCCAGGGGCTAATGTGAGACGAACGGTTCCGACCAACGAAACCGCGCTACCAGCAAGCCAAACCGTCGCCGGAGAGTCGAGTGAAGCGCAAGGGCCTGTCAGTTTTTCTGTTTCTTCTTGGGGTGGCCCTGGCTGCCCATTCCAGCGAGACCACGCCGGTGAATTCTGTCCAATTGATGGCCTGGCTGACGGCCGGCGTCCCTAGCAACCGCCTGGTCCGCATCATTCAAGAGCGCGGCATCGCTAATGTCCCCGATAAAGATGCAATTCGCCAACTTGAGGCCGCCGGCGCCGACGCCAATCTGAGCCGTACCCTGAGGAGCTTGAAGCCGTCCGCTGGCGCTGATTCCCGGATTTCCGGGACAACGATTTCTGGGCCGACGACCTCCGAGATTCCCGCAGTCCTGATCCAGGCCGCCACTGATGCTCGGGCGCAACACTTTCACGAAGCCGAACTGGCCTTGCGCCAAGCCTTAAGCTCCGATCCCCAAAACGCCGCGCTGCACTTCGCCCTGGGCACCATGCTCCGCCAGCAGGAGCGCTGGGACGAGGCCATCGACGAGGTCACGCTTTCGGCGCAGTTAATGCCAGATTTCCCCGAGAATCACAGTAGCCTGGCCTACATCTTCTATCGCGTGGACGACCCTGCCGACTCGATCGCGGAGGCGCGCACTGCCCTGAGCATGGATCCGCAGAATGCAGAGGCTTACCAGTTCCTGGGTCTCGCGCTGTTCTCCGATGGGCAATACGGTGCTTCGGTTCATGCTTTTATCGAGTCGCTTGCCCGCGATGCCAATAATCCCGATACCTATTACGACCTGGGCATCACGCTGCACGCCGATGGGAACCTGGTCGCCGCCATCGACGCCTATCGCCACGCCATTCATCTCAACCCGGCTTTCTGGCAGGCCCATTCCAACCTGGCGCTGATTTTGCACGAGCAAGGCAAGCTGGATGAAGCGATCGCCGAATATCGCGAAGCCAAGAAGCTTGCACCCGAAGAAGCTTCCGTTCGCAACAACCTGGGCAACACCTACTGCGACAAAGGCGACTTCGACGCTGCCATGGTCGAACTGCGTCAGCTTTATCGCCAGCATCCCGAGTGGGAGCAGGGACGCGGTTGTCTGGCCCGCGCTTACATGGCGAAAAAGGATTACGGCAACGCGGTCACTGAGTTGGAACTGGCGGTTCGCCAGAATCCCACCGGTTCCGCTGAGCACCGGGTGCTCGGCGAAGCCCTCTTGATGAATGACAAGCCGGAAGAAGCCGTACGCGAGTTGCGCCTCGCCGTTACTCTCAATCCCGACTCCGACGCGGCTCATCACGTTCTGGGTACGGCGCTGTTCCAGCAGCGGGAGCTACCGGCCGCTGAGAAGGAATTTCGCGAAGCGTTGCGCTTGAACGCATCCCCCGACAATCACTACGCTCTTGCGGCCTGCCTCATGACGATGGATCGCTATGAGGAAGCATTGTCAGAACTGGAGACAGCTGCGCGGCTCGATCCCGAGCGCAAGCTCTATCGAGCTCGCCGCGACGAACTCCTGAAGCTGATGCAGATGAAGGACACAAATTCCCGGTAACGGAGCGCCGCAGGGACAGTGCCCGGCAGTGTACTCCCGGCATATTCGGCGCGCCGTGCGACTGCCTACACTGGAAATGCGGGGCTGCAGGCCGCGCGGGTAGGCCAGAGCCAGAGCTAAAGGTGCCACGCCTTATTTCTTGAGGTGATTCATCATGGACTTGACACGATCCGTACCAGCCGCAACCGCCACAACCGCTGCGGCCGTTAAACCGGCACAGTCTGCCCGGCAACCGGAAAACACCCTTCGGAATGATGTTCGAGATAACGTCAGGAACGATCTGCGGAACGCCGTGCGTAGTGGTGCCAGGGCCTATCCCCAATCTTCAGGTTTCGGCCTGCCTTGCTCAAACTGCCGTCTTTATTATGCAGCCAGTCTCGACGTCTGCCCTGCGTGCAACAGCAAAACGCGGGTTTCTCCCACAGTTACCCCGGCCATTCCGAGAGTGCACGCAGCTGCCGAGCCCGCGCCCGACAATGCCATTGTTGAGCAGGAGCGGGAGGCTTTCCTGAAAGAGTTCAAATCCCAGCTTTTCACGGCGCACACCGAAGCTGGCAGTGCGACTGCCATCTGCACCTTGGCGGAACATAGCGTTCAAGGCGCCGAGCCGGCTGCAATCTGCAAGCCGTGTTACGACCGCCTGCAGGACCGTTTGGACGTATGCGAAGCCGCCCTGCATATGGATCTGAAGGAAGCGGCGCAGATTATCTACGACGCCGTCTGGGCCGATCCCTCCGACCCCAACAAGACCTACACAAACGCTGCCAGCGCGCTGCTCAGCGAATTGCGCAAGCGCTCCGGAGTCTCTAGCCTGCTCGGCCCGTTCCATCCTCTCGGCAATTAGGAAGGGTTACCGAACACCGATTTCGCTTTGCCCGCAAGATTCGGATAGTCCGCTCGCTCGCCTCCGCCGTACGCTGTCCCTACCATGAATTTAACCAACATGACTTCCCCAACTACGCCGACGAATGCCATACTCGCAAAAGAACCCCTGAGCGAAATGCCGGCACCGCGCGTTAACTCGCCCAAGCCAACCAGTTCCCAGCCAGGCCCCACCCACGCAGGCGACGACCGCCGCTGGAGTGCAGTTGTAAAGCGCGACTCGGGCCGCGATGGAGAGTTCGTCTTCGCTGTCGCGAGTACTGGTATCTATTGCAGGCCATCGTGCCCGGCACGCCGCCCGCGGCGGGAGAACGTGACATTTTATTCCCGGCCCGAGCAGGCGGAAAAAGCCGGATTCCGCGCCTGCCTGCGTTGCCGTCCGCGGTCGACCAGCGGCAATCGGCAATCGGATTCCGCCAAGGAGATCTGCCGCTACATTGAGCAGCATCTCGATGAACCTGTCACGCTCGAGCGTCTGGGCAAGGTCTTCCGGCAGAGTCCTTTTCATTTACAGCGACGCTTCAAGGCAGCGCTCGGGATCACACCGCGCGAGTATGCCGACTCCTGCCGCCTGCGCCTGCTCAAGCGCAACCTGCAAGCTGGAGACAATGTGACTCGCGCGATGTATGACGCCGGTTACGGCTCCAGCAGCCGGCTCTACGAAAAGACGGCGTCGCAACTCGGCATGACGCCCGACAAGTATCGTCGCGGAGCCATCGCCGCCACCGTTCGCTACACCATAGCCGATTCGCCTCTGGGGCGGATGTTGATCGCGGCCACTGATAAGGGCGTTTGCGCCATCCAGTTCGCACGTTCCGACGGTGAGTTGATCGAAGGCCTGAAGCGCGAGTTCCCTTTTGCCGTGCGCAAACCGGATGAAGGCGGATTGCAGGCATGGGTCGGGGCCTTACTCTCGAAGATGACCGGCCAGGAGTTGAATGCCGCGCTACCTTTGGATATCCGCGCGACTGCCTTTCAGCGGCGGGTGTGGACTTATTTGCAGTCAATCCCCTTCGGCTCGACCAGGTCTTACGGTCAGGTCGCCAAAGCCATTGGGCAACCCACCGCCAGCCGGGCCGTGGCCCGGGCCTGCGCCACGAATCCCGTCGCGGTCGCCATTCCGTGTCATCGCGTGGTCCGTGAAGATGGCAGCATCAGCGGCTATCGCTGGGGCGTGGAGCGCAAGAAGACACTGCTGAAGTTGGAGCAAGCCAAACCGGCGTAGAGACGTAGCTGGCTACGTCTTGCTTGCTGCCACTCAGGGCGTGCTCCATTACTCGAGATGGCGCAAGCAAGACTTTGCAAGCAACGTCTCTACGACAGCGGGAACTGACCCGCCCCATCAACCGGTGGTTCTCCCCCGGGCTACTACTGCCCAGTTTACAAACGCCAGTGCAATGGTCGCGACGAGGATCAAAGACTGGCCAAAATCGACGCGGGTTACGAGAATCACACAGAGGATCAATCCCAATACCGCGAAGAGATTCCCGGCGGGCAGGCGAAACATTGCTCCATCCGGCTGTTTGCGGCGAAGGATGGGCAGAGCGGCGCACCCCACGCCATAGTAGAGAAGGCGGGCTACGGCGGAGAGGGTTAGATTCCATTTGAAGTCGCCGATCAGCGCTAATCCCCAGACCATGGCCGCGAACACAAGGATCGAGACATAGGGAGTGTGAAAGCGGCGATGGACCTTGGCGAAGGCTCGTGGGAAATCTCCTTGCTCGGCCAGGGCGAAGGGGACGCGGGGCATGGCTAGAATTTTGGCGCTGAGATATCCGTAAAAAGAGATCAGGGCGCCGATGGCAACCAGTGCCGCACCCACGGAGCCAACCGCAATCCGCGCCACGTCGGCCAAAGGGCGCTGGCTTTGCATAGCGTCGGGGAGGACTCCGATGACCACCCACTGGATTAGCGCGTAGATTGCTGTGCAGAGCAGAACGGCCGTGAAGAGCGCAAAGGGGGCGTCGCGGCGAGGATTCTTTGCTTCGCTCATGGGCGCCAGCGCTGTCTCGAATCCACCGTAAGCGAAGACCAGAAGCAGCATGGCCTTCAGCCACTGGCTGGTGCTGGGGGAGGCCATGGGTGCGGTCGCGACGATCCAGTGGTGATGTTGAAGCACCACCAGTCCCATCACGATCACGGCGAATAGCGGCACCAACTTGGCCGCTGTAAACAGATTGCTCACTTGCGCGCCGGCTCGCACGCCGCAAATGTTGACCAACGTTAGAAGACCGACCAGCACCGTGAGAATGACAGCGCGGGGCAGGGGATCTTTAGCGTGCGGAAAGAACTCGCCCAGGTAAACCACAAACAGGTTGGCATTGGCGGCGGGCGCCGACACTTGGCCGAGCCAGAGCATCCACGCGGTTTGAATTCCCATGAGGCGGCCGAAGGCGACACGGGCGTAGAGATAGGGGCCGCCGGCCTCCTGAAAGCGGGAAGCAACCTCGGCGAAACAGCCGATGATTACGGTCATTCCGGCACCGGCCGCAAGCACTGCATAGGGACTGAAGTTGCCAATGAGAGCAGCTACAGTCGACGGTAACCCGAAGACTCCGCTGCCGATGATGGAGTTCACGACCAAAGCGACCAGGCTCCAGCGGCCGATAGCACGAACCAGCCCCTGGTGAGGCGCGCTTACTCCGGACGTTTCCATCCGCGCGTTTGTATCACAAATGTGGACTGGCTAAAAGCGGCGTCTACCGCCATTGTCTGTAGTAACTGTGGTTGGTGACTTTGGAGCGAACGATGACTGAACCATTGGCTCTGGTGGAAGAATCGATGCGAGGAATGAAACTCGTGGAGGCGCGGCGGCGATGCTGCATCCTGAAGGCTTGAAAAGCCTTGCCAGTAGCGGAGTTTGGCGTCTTCTGGCACGGGGCATAAGTCACCAGACCAAAGTAATCGCTGGAATTACGAAAGCGCATGATCGTGGGACATCTATCCGCTGGCCGTTGCCGATGAGATGTTGAAAGGCACGCGACTCATGGCGAACGACACTCAGATGGACGATGTTCACACGCGGATGGTGAGGGTTACCGAAGATCTGCGCGCCATCCAGCGGGAGCTGAATTATGCCGCCATGCAAGCGCCTAGCGACCCGGAATTGATGGAGGCCCTGAGCGCGCTTCCGGAGACTGAAGCCATCCAGGTTCTGTGCAAGGCGCTCGACCAGATGCGCCACTTTCTGTGGTTCTACACGCAGGTGATGAGCAATGAGCCAGAACTGGGCGACAAGCTCCGCCAGTCGAATGCGTCGAAGACTCCCGAACAAGGCAACGGAGACACCACTTTCCTCGATCAGCTCACCCGGGCCGATGAGGCCGTATTATTGCGCTACCTCGTAGACGCGAAAGAGCGCAAGCCCAACTAGCAGGTCAGAAACCGCGGCCGCGGACCATCGTTTTCCTTACTTCTCCTTCGCGATTCAATAAAACAAGGTTGGCTTCTGCTCCGGGAGCCAGGACTCCATAGCCCTGAGCCAGACCTACGGCCCGCGCCGGATTCAGAGTAGCGGCGCGGACCGCGTCCTGCAGGCTCCAGCCGGCGAATTGGGTCACATTGCGCACAGCGCCGTCCATCGTCAGGACGCTGCCCGCGAGATTTCCGTCCTTCGTACACTTCCCATCTTTCACCTCGACCTGAATAGGGCCTAGTTGGTAGGTGCCATCTGGCATGCCTGCTGCAGCCGTAGCGTCTGTGATCAGCACAGCGAGCTCGAGACCCTTTGCCTGCAGGAAAAGCTGCACGACCTCGGGCGCGACGTGAATTCCATCGACAATAATGTCGGCGCTCAGCCGGCTGTCGGTCAGAACTTCGGCCAGGATGCCGGGATCGCGATGATCCAGCGGCCGCATGGCGTTGAAAGTGTGAGTGGCGTGGCGGGCGCCGGCTCGCACGCCTGCGCGGGCGGCTTCAAGCACGGCATCGGAGTGGCCGATGCTCACGCACACCTTGCGCCGAGCCGCCTCCGCGATCACCTCGAGCGCCCCGGGAAGTTCCGGGGCGATGGTCATCATGCGTACTTGCCCGCGGGCCGCCTGCCAGAGACATTCAAAGATTTCCAGCGTGGGCTGAACGAGATATTCCGGAGGATGCACGCCGCGTCGCTTGTGACTGAGAAACGGGCCTTCCAGATGAATGCCGAGCGGCTGAGCCTGCACCAAGTCGCTGTTGCTGGCTTGGGGGCCTTGAGCCGCTTCGATAGCATCGGCCAACCGCTCGAGCGCCGCGCAGGTTTGGTCGAGCGGCGCTGCGACGGTGGTAGGGAAGTAGCCAGTGACGCCGTGGGTGGTCAGAAATCTGTTCAGATGCGGTAAATCGGCGGGCGCGGCCCGCATGACGTCGAGACCGGCGCCGCCGTGCATGTGAATGTCGACGAAGCCGGGCGCCACGACAGCGTCGGCAAAGCCATCGCTTGCAAGATCGATCACCTTTGCATTCTTCGGGATTTCCTGCTGAGCGCGCGAGGAAACGGCAGAGATGAGGCCGTCCTCAATAAAAAGCAACGGGTCCTTTATTTCTTCTTGTGGCGTAAAGAGACGATGGGCGGAGAGGACGATCATGGTGCGCTCGATCAGATGCGTCATCAGTGTAGCGCGAAAGATGGATCGAGCAAGCGGAGAGAACCATCCACAGTCGCGATGTTATAATCGTCGTGCCCATTGAGCAGCAAAAGCGCGCGGGTGGATGGCTGTCCCTGTTGCCGCCCGCAGCCGTCGGGGAGTGGCTCAGCCTGGTAGAGCACCTGGTTCGGGACCAGGGGGTCGGAGGTTCAAATCCTCTCTCCCCGACCATCTTTACTCAAGTCGTTTGACGAAGATAGAATAAGGGTCCACGGCGGACCTTCTTTCGTTTGAATTCCCAGTGTGCCCAAAATTGCGCCTGCTCAGCCTGTCGAGAGCGGCGAGAACTGCATCTTCGCTAAGGTGCCATCCCCTCTGCCCGCGTTCGGCTAAACAAGTGTTCCCGTAACAACTTTCAGCTCGATCCAATTGTTAAGCGGATAGGATTCAGCATCAAGAAAAAAGCTGAAGAAACAAAGGAGATGCGCAAATGAAAAAGTGGAAACTTGTGGTTCCTATCGCCGCAGTCGCGGTTTTTCTCGCTTGGTATGCATTCCGGCCCGAACGGCTTGTGGTTAATCGGCGTGTCGATGAGGCCATGCCAGCCGCGCAAGGTAGCTCGTCGCCGCAGCGTCTTGCCTCCGGACAGTTCTACAGCGTCTTGCACCCAACGGCAGGTACCGCAACCATCTACAGGATGGGAGATGGCAGTCGTATTCTTCGCTTTACAAACTTCAAGACCTCGAACGGCCCGGACGTTCACGTTTATATGGTGGCTGCGGACGATGCAAAAGACAGCGCCAGTGTGGTGCGCGCGGGTTTCATCGATTTAGGGACCATCAAGGGGAATATAGGCGACCAAAACTATATCCTCGGTCCCGAAGTGGACTTGTCGAAGTATCGTGCGGTTTCAGTGTGGTGCAAACGGTTCAGTGTCAACTTTGGCGCTGCTCCATTGACGCCCGATGGAGCGATGTCGGAGAAGTAGTACATCGAAAAGATCTTCGGGCCGGGCTGGAGATCGATTGCCTTGTCGCTTCGGAAGGGCGACAAGTTCCGGGAGCTCTGCCGAAAGGCATTTTCGCGGCGTCACGACGTGACGATGGAGTTTTCATAAAGCAGGCGTCGGCGAATGCTGAGCCGATGAGCAGCTTCCGCTTCGTTGGTTCTTCTTATTCTTGTGGCCGGGTCGCGGGAGCGGCGACTCGCTGCCCTGCTGCGGCTCGAGTCTCCCGGCGTTGTGCTAATCGCTGCTGGCGCTGTTGTTCTTGCCGTTCCATCCGCTGGTATTTTTCTGTGACATCCGCCAGACGAATGTTCTCGAACCCATTGCGCTTGGCCATGATGCGGTAGTCAAACGCGATGCTGGAGCGGCCACCGCGTAGCTCATGTACCTCGAACCCCTGCGGCGTTTCGTTGCTGACATAGATGCCTTCGCAGTCCCCCTTGGGAGTGAGGAATACGTGGTAGTCCGCGCTCGTGTTAACGGTTTGCGCAAAGGTAGGATCGAGGGCGATGTGTGTGGAACCCTCGGAGAGTTGGCCCGAACCGGCATCCTCAAACCAATTTTCTGCCGCTTGCATGGCGTAAACAGAAACCCAGCGCGCGCCAGCATCGGTTTTAACTGCGCCGGAAACCGTACCTCCGCAGCTCAGATTGGCGTCGATGTCGATGATGCACACTGGGCCCCCACCCCCATTGGGGCCAAGCGTTTCAAGAACCATAGATCCGCTGGTACTGCTCAAATTCTCGGCTGCAAGGGCCCCGAAGTCTGGGCCGTTGTTTTCGAAGACTCCTGCGTAGTTGTCGTCGGCGGATCCTAGTACACCTGCGTTGCCCTGGTCGGCGGGCGCGCCCGTATCGCCCCAGACTCCGGCGTCGCCGAATATGAAGCCAGTGCGGCTAGCTCCATCGTCGACTCCGTAGACCCCTACGTTTGCGCTTGTCCCCTTCACACCCTCGCCGGTTCCGCCGGGGTTCTCGCCTAGTACTGTACCTGCCGCCGTCAAATTTCCGGAGTTGTCGATCGTCGCCAGGTCGTTGTAGGTATTGCTGCCACTGTTGCCGTTGCGAAAGTGAATGTAGCCCTTGGACGTGCTGTTGAGATACACGTCGCCACTGTTTTTCCCGATCAGGGTGTAGTTCGAGCATCCCGACAGGGTGCTGCTGGTGAGCCCAATGCCGGAAAATCCGGCCCCGCAGCCCGGATCACCGATGATCGCGTTGCCTCCGTTGCCCTTGATTACCTGCTGCGGAGCAAAAGTATTGGCCACAGCCAGCCGGGCGTAGAGCGCATTTGTGGCCGTCGTGTTCAGGCTCAACGTGATGTTGCCGCTGGCGCCGCCGCCGGTGAGATCCGTTCCCGCCGTTACACTGGTGATGGTCCCTGTGCCCGCCGAGGAGCAAGCCCAGGCGCTGCCGTTCCACCGCAACCCTTGATTGGTCGCACATGCTTTTGTCAGTCCCAGGTCCAGCGTGCCGGTCGTGGCGCCGCCCGTCAGCCCGCTGTCACTCGCCGTGGTCACGCCGGTGATGGTGCCTGTGCCCGTGCCGGGGAAGGTCTGTCCGGTGGCGAAGGTGAGGATGCCTTTGCTGCTGATTTTCAATCCGGTTTCCGCCGGAGTCGCCGTCCCCGACGCGTACAGCAGATTCAGAGTGCCCGACGGCGTCGTCGTGTCATTGCCGGCCGGTTCGGCCTGCAACTGAAACGTCTGCGGCACCGCTGCGCTCTTGCTGCTGTCGAACACCGAGGTCACGAAGTCGTGCGCTTGCGAGATTCTGCCTGCGGTTGCGGTCGCGGTTCCTGTCGCTGGCAGGTTCAGCTTGCCGCCGACGTTGATGGCGGTGGTGCCGGTCTGCGTCAGCAGCGAGTTCTGGATGTTCGTGGCCGTGGAGAATAGCGACAGCGCATTCACCGTACCGCCCGAGGTAGTCACGTCCGCCGTGGTAGCCGGAGAAACGCTATCTCCGGTCATACTCGCGGCCTGACTGCTGGCCCCGACCGAGATGTTGCTCGGCGGTGCGGCCAGCACGAAGGCTGAAGCCGGCAGTCCCCCCAAGGTCTGCGCGTCTCCAGCCTTCAGTGCATAGGGCGCACTCACTAACAACACCCGGGGCTGCTCGTCTTGTCCTTGCGCTTGCACGCCCAGCCAGTGCGCTTCGCCCGCCACGAAGATGTCAGCCGGCAAGCCGCTGCTGCTGCTCGATCCCAGCATAACCGTGTAATGTCCGTTCCGGTCGGGCTCGACGTTTTGGGTCTCCATCCACAGCGGGGAACCGCCTTGCGAGTCCTTATAGAGAAGAAAGGTAACCCCGACCACGCCGGTCGTTGTTATTGGCTTGCCGTTGAGGTCGGTTAACACGCCACTGAAGTTGACCAGCGGCGGCACGACGACGTTGGTATTCGTCGAGATCGTCTGTTGCGCATAGCCCGGCTGAATCTGGCTGATTAGGCTGCACAGCAGCAACATTGCAATCACTGCCCACTGAGGATGCTTCATAAAATACTCCTTATCGTCGAGAAGCTCGGCGGCGGCAAGAGGAGCGCGGCGTCGCCAAGTTTAAGGGCAACTGCCGCTGCGGATGATGGTGACGTTGTCGAACGTGTTGCTCGTAACCGTGAATGCACCCGGAACGTTCGCTACTCCAATGTGCATACCGAAAATCGTGTTGGATTGCACCTTGGACCCGACGGTGC
Organism: Candidatus Sulfotelmatobacter sp.; assembly: GCA_035486795.1. Classification (GTDB taxonomy): domain Bacteria; phylum Acidobacteriota; class Terriglobia; order Terriglobales; family Acidobacteriaceae; genus Sulfotelmatobacter. The sequence continues at coordinate 34,960 of DATHMS010000008.1, forward strand.
ACATGAAGTCGATGCCTACCTGGGCCTGAGTAACGTTATTGTCCTCGACTATGGCAAGGGAATTATCCACCACAATGCCTTCCTGGCTTTCGTTAAAGATCCGGTTGGATGTCACCGCGATGGGAGCTGAGCCATAGAGCGCAAGCCCATATTGGCCACCGACGAGGGTGTTACCTGTGATGGAGCCGGTTGGAACCACTCCATTCCCCGATGCTTGGACCTCTATGGCCCCGTCCGGGCCTCCGATAACCAAATTGTCAGCCACTGACATAGTGACTGCGCCCTCCGCCTGGATGCCGTAAAAGGGAACCGAGCCGACAACACTTAAGTCGTTTCCCGTAATGGTCGCGGTAAGATCGGGAGAGCCGGAGCCGGATTCCACTTCAATTCCCGCAAAGTCGAAATCGTGCAGGTCGCAGTTCTCAACGGTAACGGAGGGGTTGGAGCTGCCGCCTTCCATCTGGATCCCAATGCCGCACCCGTTCCCCTCCTGATACCGAGTGGTGACGTGGTTCACAGTACCGGGGGAGTTCTGGTAGAAGAGTCCAAGGATCACGGCGACCTCATCATTTGAACAATTCCCCGTGATCTTATTGCCGGCTGCATCCACGGTGATACGGGAAATGTTGACCGGCCCGGTAGCATCCTTGACCAACACCTGTACGGCATCCGGGTTCCCGATGGCGTCGAATGCATTTACGTGAAGCCCGCCCTTCGGCACCGCAATCACGACTTGAGCTGAACTGCTGCTGGAGATTCCTTCCAGCGTCACAGGTTTCGTGATGACGATTTGTTCGGGGTAGGTTCCAGGGCAAACTTCGACGGTTTCGGGCGCGGGACTGGCCGCGAGCGCATCCGAGATGGTCGAAAAGCTGGGAAGGGTTGGAAGGCAGGTTCCCACCCCATAGGTGGTGGCCGCCAGCAATTGCTGCGCCCCGAAGGTTAGGACAACAACGGAAAGAAAGAGCAGGAACTTGATCGGCGACATGAATTTTCTCCTTCGTGGACTGAGCTGGGCTAATTCCGAAGGCCGTCCGGCCTGGCGACAGTCCAAACTCGGCGAACGACTTGACTGAAGTTGCAAGGCGAGAATGCGGACCCCGTTTTGGCGTGGAGAGAACACTATTGAGTTGAACCGGGCACGATTCGTTCGGTTCGAGGTCGAAGAACAGAACTGGAATGCGGGTGCGAGACGATTCTTCAAGTTTCCTCTCTTCAATTTGGTTTCGGATGCTCCAAATTTCCTTTGCTGTGTCTGACTTCTGAGCCTGATTTTGATTTTGCTGCTGCAAATCCCCACCTAGCGTGATTTGAGCAGCGACTCCAGGCAAATCAACGGCAATCCGTTCTGATCTTCGCAAACATGCCATCCGTAGCTTTTGGCCGAATCGGGCTGCAGCGCCTGGCTCTTTCCGGTGATTGCGGCGGCTTGGGAGAATTCCACCATCTCCACTTCGCGACCGCACTCGCGGCACCAGACCGGGGTCGACCGCCGCCGCCGGATGATCAAAAGCCGGTCGGTCTGTATAGTGATTTCCGTCTTTTTATAAACGGTCACGGCTTCCACTAGACCCTTTGCCCAGCGCCGAAATCGTGATAAATTTCTTGGCACGTTTGCGCGGCTCGCGGCTTGCATCATCGAACGAGGCGCATCTTGCCCGGAATGCATCCTGAAAGTCCTTAAGAAGCGATTAATAAGTTTTGAATTAGTTTTTAAGAGCGGCTATGGATAGCCCCGTCAAGTACTTACTGGAGTTCGGCCCCTTCCGGGTCGATCCCGAACAGCGCCTCTTGTTGCGCGACCGACAGCCCATTCCGCTGTCCCCGAAGGCCTTTGATCTGCTGTTAGTTCTTGCCAAGCGGGGTGGACAGGTGGTCCTTAAGGACGACCTGATGAAGACGCTGTGGCCGCACACCTTCGTAGAGGAGTCCAACCTCGGGCAGCACGTGTTTCAAATCAGAAAGGCTTTAGGGGAACGAGCACAAGATTCTGCATATATCGTTACTGTGCCCGGCCGAGGCTATCGCTTCGCACAAAGCGTGCGGGAAGTGGCACTGGAGGAGCCCGAGAAGCACGAACAGAAGAATAATAATGAAGACCAGATCGTCGTGGCCGGTCGCTCGCTGGCCAGGGTCGTGATTGAGGAGCAGAGAAAAAGAGATCTGCGATTATGGGTGGCAGTTGGAGGCATGCTGGCGGTCGTCCTGGTTGCCGTCGGAGTGTACTGGCGATGGCAACGAAAGCCAAAGCTGACCGCGAGAGACACCGTTGTCCTTGCGGACTTCGACAACCGGACAGGAGATCCCGTTTTCGACGGGACGTTACGGCTAGGTCTTTCTGCACAGCTGGAGCAATCGCCGTTTCTGAATCTGCTGTCTGACCAGGGCGTGCGGCAGACGTTGGCTCTTATGGCCCAGCCGAAGGATGCCCGGCTTACACTCGAAACTGCCCGCGAGGTTTGCCAGCGCACGGCAAGCACGGCGGTGCTTGGTGGATCGATTGCCCAGATTGGCACACGCTACCTTCTTACGTTGAAGGCGATCGACTGCTCAACCGGCGACTCGTTGGCCAGCGCCGAGGCAGAGGCCAGGGACAAGAACCATGTTCTCGACGCCTTGGGAAAAACAGCTGCGGAGATCCGCGGCAAACTCGGCGAGTCGCTGGCGTCAGTGCAGAAATATGACGTGGCGGCGGAAAAGGTGACGACGCCATCGCTTGAAGCGCTCAAGGCCTACAACCTCGCTCATCAGGCCCAAGTCTCGAACCTACTCATTGACTCAGTGCCGTTGTACGAGCGGGCGATTAGCCTGGATCCGAACTTCGCCATGGCCTATCTGGGGTTGGGGATAACCGATTTCAACCTGGGCGAGACCTCCAATGCGGCAGAAAACGTTCAGAAGGCTTACCAGCTGCGGGCAAGCCTGAGCGAGCGCGAGGAGCTTGGCATCGAGTTGATTTACGACGCGTTAGTGACAGGAGACTTCGAAGCGGCCCTCAAGTCCGATCTGGCGTGTACACACATCTACCCGCGCGATTCCAGGGTGCTCGCCAATTTGGCAGACTTCTACACTTACTTTGGTGAGTACGAGAAATCTCTCGCTGCCGCTCAAGAAGCTCTGAAATTAAATTCCGGAACTGCACAAAATTACTCGGATCTTTTTATTCACTATCTTCATGTAAACCGCCTGGACGAAGCCAAGGCTGTGGCCCTGGAAGCAAAGAGCCACAATGTCGATTCTCCCGCCATTCACGCTAGTCTCTACCTGGTTGAGTTTCTGCAGCACGACTCGGCCGAGATGCAGCGGGAGGCCGCAGAGGTCATGGGCAAGCCAGGATCGGAAGATCTTGTTCTTTACTACGAATCTGACACTGCTGCATATGGCGGACATTTTGTACAGGCAAGACATCTGAGTCGGCGCGCCGCAGACTCCGCATTGCGAGCCGGGCAGAAAGAAACGATGGCGGGCTACGAAGCCGAGGCTGCCGTGCGGGAGGCACTCGTCGGCAATATGGATTTGGCAAAGCGCCAGGCCAAGGACGCATTGGTATCCTCGAGCGGAAGAGATGTGGTGGCCATGTCAGCTATCGCTCTGGGGCTCGCAGGCGATTCCCCGGACAGCAATCGTCTCGCCGATGCACTGAGCAAGCGCTTCCCGCACGACACGGTCGTGCGGTATAACTCGCTGCCGGCAATCCGGGCAGCCACTGCTCTTCGATACGGAGATTCCGGGAAGGCCATCGCTGTGCTCGCTGTCTCGGCGCCATACGAACTGGGACAAACCGCGCAGAAAGTTACGTTCGTGCTCTATCCGGTCTACTTTCGGGGTGAGGCCTATCTGGCAGCGAAGCAAGGAACGGCGGCGGCCGCAGAGTTTCAGAAGTTGCTTGACCATCCCGGACTGTTGCAAAACGAGCCCATCGGTGCCCTGGCTCACCTGGGACTCGGCAGGTCTTATGTTCTCTCGGGCCAGCGGGATAAAGCCAGACTCGAATATCAAAGCTTTCTCACCCTGTGGAAAGACGCCGACACAGACGTTCCCATTCTGAAAGAAGCCAAAACGGAGTATGCGAAGCTGGGATAGCGGAAGAGTGACAAAAGCCCCGACTGTCTGCTGGCGATTTCGGTCAACCGTTGAAATCAGGCGGTTACACTCATTGACCTCGAGCAATGCAACTTTGCTTCCCGAAAGATTCGATTTGTGATCGCCAACCATACGCCCTGGTGAGTCGAGAAAGTCGCACCGCTCAGTGCGGTATCGGAGAAAAACCATTCAGAGTCCATCCTGGGCATTACTTCCGGGTTGCCCGTTGACCGCCAACAGCGAGTGAACCGATACGCGAGCGTACAACCCGCTGGACTGGATGCCCAAAGCGTCGCCCTTGACTTGCTCGGAGCGTCAGGGCGCGATTTCAATGCAGGTTTTCGACGGTATAGAGCACCGACGAGTATCTGGGAAAGGGATATGCGTAATATTTCAAGTCCGGCGTTACAACGAAGAGCTGGTTCGCGCGCGAGCTATAGTCGTCTGGAATACGTTTCCATGTTTCGCGATGTCCACTCGCTAAGTCAATCACAGTGAGCGCCAGTTCGTCACCGCTCTGCTCCGCTACTAACAATGCTTTCCCGCTCTTTACGAACCGGATCGGGTATTCGTTCTCAGATGCTGCTTTCACCGGGACTGGCTGGCTCTCATTCGCCTGATAAAGAGAAATCCCACCGCGGCCGTCCCGCAGCGCCACCGTATCTCCGCTCGGCGAGATCACGGGGTATGTATCGCGGGCACCGCTCTTCACCAGAATCGGAGCCCCTCCCGCCACCTCTTGCTTATAGACGTTCCACTTTTTCTCGTCAGTCTCACCCTCGTAAACAACCTGGCGCCCGTCGTCAGACCAGACGGGGTGATCAAAGGCCATCAGCCCAGGTGTGGGAAGGTCTTTTGAGTCACCGGGCCCGATGGGCTGAAGCTGGAGCGGTAGCTTCGGGTCCACATGATTCGACGCGATGAGCACCCATTTTCCGTCGGGAGAAATCGCCGCCGTGCCCACGCCCAGGCGCACCGCCGGCGAACCGTTGGTGCCGCGGTAGTAAGCCAGGCTGTTGTTCTCAAGATAATAGATCTCTCCTGCCTCATAAATAGAGATGAATCGTCCATCGGCAGAGATGGCAGTCACTTCGGTATCGTCGAGCCATGAATAAGGATGTTCCGACGTGTCCCCGGGAAACAGGCCCCTGATTTGTCGTCTCCAGGTTTCGCGCGACAACAGCACGCGCCCATCTTTCGAGATGTCGTGCAAGCGTACCGAAGGCAAGCTGAGGATAGCTCTTTCCTTGCCAGCGGGCGTTACGGCGAAAATGGTGTCGGCCCACCCCGACGTCTTGGTCCCTGCGAACCATACTTCTCTGCCATCCGGGCTCCAGGCCAAACCTTCCACGCTCGCGGCTCTCGAGAGAACCGTGTGCCTCCCATTCATATCCACCAAATCGATGGATCCGTCGTCGTTTCCGAGGATGGGGTGATTTTCGAACGCGATCCTGCTGCCGTCCGGAGAAAAACGAGGATGACCGATCCAACCTACGTTTTGCTGAAACAGCACATGCCCGGGAGGAAATTCCAGCCGCGCGCCCTCGGGAGTCAACACCGAAATCACCATCCGCTTGCCATCCGGATGCCAGTCGGCCTGTGCGACGTGTTCTGCCAGAGTGCGCGGCGATCCTCCGGCCAGGTCAACGGTCGCCAACGTGCCCCCGCAAGTCAGGAAATAAACCTCTTCGCATCCCAGAAACACAGCCAATTCATCCAAAGAGGAAACTGCGGCGACCTCCGCCGATGGAATCCCCAGCAGCCGCGACTCCGGGCTGCCGATCCGCGCGACGGAGATCTGGGATTGTTCTCCTTCCCACCTTCCGCTATAAACGATCGTCTGTCCGTCATGCGAAAAGCGCGCGCCCAAAAGGGTTCCGTCGCGGAAGCTGATGTTTGTGTAGTGCGGGATCGGCCTTTCGCGCTGCCTCAGAAAAAGTGCTCCTCCACCGGCCTGTACGACGAGCAGCACGGCGGCAGCGACAATCCAGGGCAATCCTTTTGCGGAAGATTCCCCAGTTTTCTGTACACTCGGAAGGCTAAGCTGAGGAAGGTCTTCAGCGATCCACTCGAGGTCAAGCCTAACATCGTGTGCAGTCTGAAACCGATCGTCCGGATTCTTCGCCAGGCAAGAACTCACCACGCGCTCGAACGCAGACGGCGTTAACGGCTTGATCGTTCGGATGGGTACAGGATCCCGTTCGAGAATCGACGACGCCAGGCTGAGCTGGCTCTTACCATCAAATGGCCGCTTGCCGGTCGCCATTTCGTAGAGCACCGCTCCCAACGCAAACAAATCCGATCGCGCGTCCGCCTCTTTGCCCTCAATCTGCTCCGGCGACATGTATTGAATCGTACCAATGACCATCCCGGCGCTGGTCAGCGGCGACAGCGGAGTGGCCTCGCTCATCGTCTTGGCCGCAGACAACAACGGGGCGCTAGAAGCCGAGGCCAACCCAGAAAACGCCGCCTTTGCCAGCCCGAAGTCCATCAATTTTGCGCCGTTCTTGGTTAGCATGATGTTCCCCGGTTTCAAATCGCGGTGAACAATACCGGCTCGCTGCGCCGCCTCGAGCGCCTCACAAACTTCAATTCCAATCCTTAGCGATTCCTTGAGAGCCAAAGGGCCCCTCTTCAGCCGGTCGGACAGCGACTCACCTTCTAGACACTCCATCACCAGAAAGTCGACGCCATTTTGATGCCCGACATCATGCAATGTGCAAATCCGCGGATGATTCAATGAGGAAATCGCCCGCGCCTCCCGCTCAAAGCGCTGCTTCAGATCAAGATCGGAAGAAAGATGACCTGGCAGGACCTTGATCGCGACCGTCCGATCCAGACGCGTGTCGCGCGCCCGATACACTTCGCCCATGCCGCCGGCGCCGAGCGGCGATTGAATTTCATAGGGGCCGAGTTTTGTACCGGAGGCTAGAGGCATGTGTGCGGAATTATAGCGTGCGGAGCGCGTTTCGGCGGACGCGGCGATCGAAGGCGGTTGGAAGGTTCACGGGAGATAGCACAACCGCAGCAACTGCTTCAAGTGTGATTTACAAATTCCTTACGGAACCTGCGGGTGCGGATGTGTTTTCCACGTCGAAGCTCTAACGTCAAGCCGCAATAAGTCAGCGAGTTAGATACGCTCGCACGCGGGGTCTGATACGCTGAGGTGCGATGCTGTCGGTGGTCCGCCGCCGCAAGAAAGCGAATCCGCACAGGGAGAAGAAAGCCATGCTTTCAGACAAGGCCAACCGCTGGTTGGCAATTTTCGCGGTTCTGACTATGCTCACAACCACAGTGTCAGCGAAGACTCGTGTCTCTAAGCAGCCGTTTGGGCAAACGCCCGAAGGAAGGCCGGTCGACATCTACTCGTTGGCCGATGGCAAGATCGAAGTCGGCATCATCACTTACGGCGGAATCGTCGTTTCCCTGCGCACGCCCGACCGCAGCGGAAAACTCGACGATGTGGTGCTAGGCTGCGATTCGGTCGAGAAGTATGTGGCGCAGACGGCGCATTTTGGAGGCATTATCGGCCGTTACGCGAATCGTATCGCACATGGCACCTTCCAGCTCGACGGGCAGACTTATTCCATTCCCAAGAACGATGGCGACAATGCTTTGCACGGAGGAATCCGCGGGTTCGACAAGGTAGTCTGGGCGGCGAAACAAATAGCGGATGGAATCGAGCTCACCTATGTGAGCAAGGATGGTGATCAAGGTTTCCCCGGTACGCTCACCACCAGAGTGCGCTACACGCTGAGTGGGGGCGCGTTGCGAATCGATTATTCGGCGACCACTGATAAAGATACGGTACTCAACTTGACCAACCATTCCTACTTCAACCTTGCGGGCCAAGGGAAGGGCGACGTTCTGGGGCATGTTCTGAAGATTGACGCTTCCCGGATTACGCCCGTCGATGCAACTCTTATTCCCACGGGGGAACTGAAAGGGGTGGAAGGGACGCCGTTCGATTTTCGAACGCCGCATGCCCTCGGAGAGCGGATTGAGGCGGATGATGCCCAGCTCCACCTCGGCCATGGCTATGACCACAACTTCGTCCTCGACCATGCTGCAGGTCAGCTAGCCGAGGCGGCCGAGATGTATGAGCCAACCACGGGGCGGATTCTGCGCGTGTCCACTACCGAACCGGGCGTGCAGCTTTACACCGGGAACTTTCTCGACGGATCAATCACGGGCAAGGAAGGCCGGGTCTACAAGCGGCGATTTGCGTTTTGCCTGGAAACGCAGCATTTCGCGGATTCGCCCAACCATCCGAACTTTCCCTCGACTGAATTAAAGCCAGGACAGATCTTTCACAGTGTGACTGTGTTGGAGTTCAGCGCTGGCTCGCGCTGAAAGGGCAGCATCCTCTAGATAATCCGAACTAGTACCAGCTCTAGGTACCTATTGAATCTGCATTAGTACTTCGCCAGTTGTTCTTTTCGGCCCCACCCGCCTCCTGCCGCTGGAGTCCTGCGTAGATCGCTTTTGAACCTTGTGCCTGCGGGGCGGCCGACCTATGCTTTGCGCTGGGGTCGCTCTGTGAAACGAGTCCGTGTATTAGTGGCAAATCATCCGCGCCTGATGCGGGAATTGGTGATGGCTACGATTGCCGACCAGCCCGATATCGAGGTTGTGGGCGAGGTGCAGAACGAGACGGAACTGGCAGACACTGTCGAACAGGTGCAGCCCGATGTCCTGATCATCGCCATGGACTTAGTGAATCTCGGTTCCCGCGGCGGGAAGGTCGACTCGGAATTCCGAAAATGGTCTTACCCGGGGGCGGAACGGGCTCTGCCTCAGAGGATCTTTACGAGCCTTCTTTAGGCGATTGCTTCGACCGGATGGCCGCTAGGCACTTGGATTTCCTGGCAACTTCTAGGGCGGAACGGCATGGACAAGCTCGCTAATTCCTGGTTGGCGTTGCTGCGGTTAGAAGGTCCACAAACATCTTGTAAAACTTCTCAAGGTCCAGATCATCCTGCACTTCGACTGGTTGGACTTCGATCTTAGGTTTATCCGGGTCTGTCCAGCTTAGGGTGTTGCCATAGCCGGCGCCGCGGTCCAGGTCTACATCCATAAAGAGCGTTTCTTTCTTCGTGATCAAGCTCGGATCGAGCCACGCCGCCGCCGCCAGCTCATCCCACAGATAATTGTAGTTACCCCGCAGCCGCGCATACTTGCCGATATAGCGCGCCACCGGCGAATCGCCCGCCTTGATGCGATTGATCATGTCCGCAGTCAATCTCGTCTTCACCGAAATATCTACCGCCGTACAAACGATTCTTTTCCACGGTGCTCGGAGCACGATGTGAGCTGCTTCCGGGTCGAACCAGAGGTTGAACTCGTGAGTTGGAGTGTTAGCGAATTCAGGGTCGTCAGTCCGGGGATTGAAACTGCCTCCCATGAACACCAACTCCTTTGCCAGCCCAGCGAATTCGGGATCGATGGCGATGGCCAGAGCCAGGTTAGTCATAGGGCCGCCTTCGTAGATGGTTACCTGATTCGGAAACTTATGCACCATGCGCAGAAGAAAGTGTGCGGCGTCCTCATCGGCAGGCCGGGTCGTGGGCTTGCCTTCCGGCATCTCTCCCAACTGCTCTGCCGGATGATAAAACCGCGGTGTCCAGGCTCCCAGCCACGCGACCAAACCATATTGTTGTTCCCATCGTTCCGCCTCCTCTTTTCGTCTGACTAACGGATACTCCGCTCCCGGCACGACAGGAATGTCGGTGCGACCGATGAGTTCGAGCATTCGCAAAGTGTGGGCGACTTCCTCCCGCAGCCACTGATCGCCCGTCACCACCGTGATGCCCAAGACTTCCGTCCGCGGCGACTGGATCAGTAGCAGCATCGACTGCTGGTCGGTTCCAGCGGGGCCCGCGGCGTCCTGGTCGATAATGATCTTTCGTTTCTGCTGCCCCCAGCAGGCGCAGGAACACATCACCAGCACCACTACAAAGAACCGCGATTTTTCCAATTTCATCGATAGCCTCGCCGATCTGCCTTGTCACCTCGCCGGCAGACTCCTCGCCAATGCAGAGTCCTCGCCTGCAAAGTTTAGGGCAGACTGAGTTGGGACTCAGTCTGCCCCATATCTAAGACCACGTGAAACGCCCCTAGAAATTCAGCCTGAGAGCGAACTGAATATCGCGTGAGTTATTCAAGGTCTGATTGATAACCCCGAAACTGGAGGGCGAGTTTATGTCCTGCTGGCCTGTATCCCCGAGACCGGCCAGGAAGTACTGCGGGTGATTCAAGAAATTGAAGAACTCGGCCCGGAATTGCAGATTCATTGCCTCGCGGAAGGATAAGGGAAAGTCCTTGATGATCGAGAAATCGGTGTTAACAAAACGAGGGCCATAGACCGGCGCTCGTGCGGCCGTCCCGAGCTCCCCGGAGGGTGCTTTCATGAATGCGCAGGGATTAAACCAATTCGAAAGTGTATGCACTTGCGAAGGAGCCGCGCAACCAGGATTGCCCGCAACTGGGCCGCCCCTGCTGGGATCGCCCACCTCATCGGGACGGTTCAAGCTGAAGCCGTCGTAGTTGAAGAACGTTCCCGAGTCCCCAGGCGCGCCAAACGCAAGGTCTGCGTTGGAGCTATCGACGACAAACAGCGGAAATCCAGATTGAGCTCTCTCGATTAGATTCACTTGCCAATGTCCTAGGAGAGTGTTGGTAGCTCCGCTCCAGTTGCTGCCATAGCGCTTACCCTTGCCGAATGGCAAATCGTACAGGATGCTGGCGGTAAAGGTGTTGTTGAGATTCAGCTGCGACAAACTCCAATCCAATTTCTGGCTTCCCGGCAGGGGCCAGTACAACGCGCCGACGGTGGTGCCCAGGCCGTCGGGCATGCCGGAGTCGAAATTACGGGCATACGTGTAGCCGATGAGGGCGTAGAGGCCGTGGCGGGCGCTCTTAGTCTCAGCCTTAATTTGCAGAGAGTCATAACGAGCATTGCCGATGCTGTTATTGCTGTTGATGAACTGGAACGGCGCGTAGGGGAACGCCGCGATACCGCAGCCCAACGTGTAACCGGCCGTGCCGCAAGCCGCGGGCGAGGCTATGTTTTCATCCACCTGACTCACCAGAATGTGATGACTGCGGGACCCCGCATAGCCGACGGTCAGCACCACATTTTGAGGAAGCTGGTGCTCAATGTTGAAGTTGAATTGCTGGACAACACCCTGCTTGAAATCGAGGTTCTGAGATTGAATGGTTCCGGTGTAGGCGGTTGGGTTCACAGGCGCGTTATAGATGAAGCCCCCGGGGACGGCCAGTGTAGAAGCGGGCTGAGGTTGGCTCGCTGGGAAAAGGAAGCCCCCCGACAGGGAACCGACCGGGCTGCCAAAACTGAGGGCAAAGACGTTGGGATCCACTTCCGCATAGTATGGCGGGTTCTGCCACAACCCTTGTCCGCCCTGGTTCCAGGCAGAGTCGTGGTAGATCGCGTATCCCAATCGGACCACGGTACTCTGGCTTCCTAGGGGCTTCCAGGCCAGCCCGATACGCGGCTCGAAAGCGGTCTTGTCAAATTGGACGCCGACGCGCCCGTCAGACGCGACGCAGGTCGTGCAACCACTCACCGCCGGGGCCCCCTTTGGTACGTACCATACGCCGGTCTCGAAATCGAAGTTCGATTGGCGATTCTCGACTTCTGTTTCGGGCGTGACCAGAGCCCATGCCAGTCCCAGATTCACCGTAAGGTTGCTGCTCACTCGCCAATCATCCTGCACGAACGGACGAACCAGTTTCCAGCGGCGGCCGACCGTAGCTCCGTCGAATGTCTGATCGTGCGCGGCAAAATTCCCCATCCCTCCGATGAGGGTATCGGCGATGTCGTCGTTCGTCGAATCTCCGATCTCCGAGATGAAGCCGTCCTGGAAGGCGTTGTTCCTTACGTTCATTTGGTTGTCGCGAAATACCCCGCCGAACCGGATCTCGTGTTTGCCCCGGATCAGGTCGAGAGTATCCGAAACCGAATAGACGTTGGTTCCGCCCTGGTAAGGCGCATATCCGCGGTCGCCTACAGAGTAGTAGCTGGACATCGAGAAGGCAGTCATGCCACAACCTTCACAGTCGTTGGTCGCCTGGTTCAGGCTCGCAGGGTAACCGGTAAGACTGTCGCACTTACTGCCCAGGTCGGCGCCGAGTATACCAATGATTGCAGCTTCGCACGTCCCCGTGCCAAACGAGAGAATGTGGTTGAAAATCCGGCTGAAGCCGGCATTGAATTGGTTGATCGTGTTCGGGGAAACAATGTGGGTTTCCGACAACGCCAAATTGCGCCCGTGGTTCTGAATGAACTGCGAGCTGCCAAAGCTGGTGGCTTCGGCGAATCCCGGAGAACCGCCCGGAACGAAGTTCGTCGCCTGGTCGTAGCTGAAGCGAGCAAAGACGGAATCCTTGCTGGAAAAATTGTGATCGAAGCGGATGTCCCAGGTGGCTTCGTTGAGCTTCCTGTCCGGCACCAGAGCGTAGTTAAAATCTAGAGTCGCATTGTTCGCGTTGGGCGCCGGATAGAGGCTAAGAGCAGCCAGGCCGACTGGATTGACAAAGGCCGCCGGAATTACATTGCAGGGCGTGCCACCCGTCTGCACGCCATTGACGGGCACAATGGCGTTGCCTGCGGCGTCGCACTCGAAGGGCACGAACCCGTTGAAAGGATTAGTTAGGTTCGGGAAAGAGGTGGTGCCGCGGGGGTTGCCGAAGGGATCCAAGTTGAAGTTGAAGTCACCATTGGCGTCGGGTGTGATCATGGCAGTCGACGGAACGACGCCGGTGAACGGAACTCCCTTGCGCTGCATTTTCGCCGCATAGTCAGCGAAGAAGAACGTTTTGTCCTTTTGGATCGGCCCGCCGAAAGAGCCGCCGAACTGGTTCAGGTTGTATTGCGGTGTTGCATCTACAAAAGGCGTACTGGCGTCGAGCTTCGTATTGCGAAAGAACTCAAACAGAGACCCGTGAAACTGATTCGACCCTGACTTCGTCGTGACCAGCACTGTCGGACCTGCCCGTTCTCCGTATTCCGCCGAGTAGGTGTAGGTCAACACCTTAAATTCCTGGATGTCATCGATGGAGGAGAAAATCGCAATTCCACCTTCATCGATTTGGTTGTTGTCGTTGCCGTCGAGCAGCCAGTCCGTGCTCTGTTCGCGAGAACCGCCCACCGAAAGCGAAAACGATCCGCGAGTGGAAGCCTCGCTGCTGGCAGCGCCATTGAAGAAGCTCACTGGGCTGGTGGACGCGGTCGTGCCCGGCGTCAATGTCGCCAGTTGCACGAAGTTGCGCCCATTTAGCGGCAGGTCGGCGACCTCCTCGGACGTGATGACTTGCCCCAGGGATGGGTTCGTAGTCTCCACAGCTACTTCAGTCGCGTTCACTTGGACTGCCGTTGAGACTGACGCTGGGACGAGGGCGAAATCCAATTCGCGATGCTCATCGACCTGCAGCCGGATGTCCTTCTGTTCGGCCGCCTGAAACCCCGGCGACTCCACGCGAATGGTGTAGAACGCAACCGGCAGCAAAGGAACCAGGTAATATCCGGAATCGTTGGTCTTGGCCTCGCGGGAAACGCCGGTGCCTTGCGAGGTCACCTTCACCGTCGCGCCGGAGACAACAGCACCCGCTTTATCGGAAACCGTGCCGGAAAAACTGCCATTAGCTTGGCAGTACAGGAGCGGACAAGCCGAAGTAGCAAAAGAAAAAACGACAACGAGCAGCGCTTTCTTATTCAGCATTACAACCCCTTTCGGCGGTCCCATACCGAATGATGAAGTGAATTGCCGTTTTGTATTTGAAGCCGGTAGGTATTTGGACCAGAAGGGCCTTATAAATTGCCACTCCGTGCCAAGTCAAGACTTTTCGGCAGTGGATGCATCTTAATCCCCCGATCCTTTCCCTTTTTGCACAGGCCGTGATGGAGACTTGAATGCATCCTTGAAGCGATCTAGTTTCTGCCGCGAACCGCCCACTCCGGATCAAAACGTGCGCGATCATAGAAGGATTTTTGCGTTCCGATGCCTGTCGTCGAAAGTCCGGCGTACAGATTGGCGCGCCGCACTGCTTCTCGTTCTGGCACTCCTTCCGCGAGGAATACAGCGAAACTGCCGATGAACGCATCTCCCGCGCCGGTGCTGTCTATGCTTTCGACCGCAAACGGAGGCACGTGCTCGCTCACGCCCTGGCCCGCAAGCAGTGATCCGTTTGCACCCAGCGTGATGATGACACGGCGAATCCCGCCCGAGAGTAGTTTCTCCGCGCATCTCTTGGCGTCTTCAACATCCCGCACCTTCATCCCGGTTATGGTTTCCGCCTCACTCTCGTTCGGGACGAAGTAGTCAAGGCCATCCAGAGCGTGCTTTTCGACCGACTGACCGGGCGCTGGGTTCAGGATGCAGCGAATCCCATGCTTTCGCGCAAACCCAATGGTGTAGTAAACGGTCGACAGGGGGATCTCAAACTGAAGAACAATACAATCGGCGGCTTTCAACATCTCGGCGGCGGCGTCAACATCCGCCTCTCCCAGCGCGTCATTCGCCCCTTTCACCACCAGAATGCGATTTTGACCGTTTGGCTCGACAAAGATCGGCGCAACGCCGCTGGATAATCCCTCAACCTGCTTCACATGAGTTGCGTCAACGCCAAGTTTCTTAAAATTCTCGATGGTGGCCGGACCAAACAGGTCGCTCCCAACTCGTGCCACCATGAACACATCTGCGCCACAAAGACGGGCCGCGACCGCCTGATTCGCGCCTTTGCCTCCGAATCCGAGATAGAATCTCTGCCCGAAAATCGTTTCCCCCGGCTTCGGAAACTGATCCGTGAAAGTTGTCAGATCGACGTTGGCACTTCCAACCACCGCGATGCGAGGTCGCCGAACCATAGTTTCTTTCGGAAAGACTTGAGACCGCCGAGTGTATTTACCGTCCCCGCCCGTGTCAACGGAGATGGTACGCGACTACTCGCGTTGGAGAACTCGCGGTTCCTCGAATGTTGCTGGGTTGCCGTGCTTGTGGCGAGAATAAAAGAAGAGTACAGTTACACCCTTTCCTGTCCTCACCTACCTTTAGGGAGAACCGATGTTCACGCCTTCAAGTTTGAGCATTGCGCTGCTGATGATGATCACGAGCGCCGTTTGCTGGGGTTCGTGGGCCAACACTTATAAAGGCGTGAAGGGCTATCGTTTCGAGCTTTTCTATTGGGACTATGCGGTTGGCATCTTCCTGGTTTCGCTGGTGCTCGCCTTCACCATGGGCAGCACCGGGAACGATGCCTCCAGCTTTCTGAATAACGTCCACTCGGCGGACACTTCGAATATTGTCAGCGCCCTCCTTGGAGGCGCGCTGTTCAACCTCGCCAATCTTCTGCTCGTCGCTGCGATCGACATGGCCGGGCTCGCCGTTGCATTCCCCATCTCAATTGGGATCGCGCTGGTGGTCGGAACTGTCTTGAGTTACGCACTTCAGCCGAAAGGGAATGCTGTCTTACTGGCCGCTGGAGTCGCCTGTGCTTTTATCGCCGTCCTCCTGG
The DNA here is from genome assembly GCA_035486795.1 of Candidatus Sulfotelmatobacter sp. Lineage (GTDB taxonomy): Bacteria > Acidobacteriota > Terriglobia > Terriglobales > Acidobacteriaceae > Sulfotelmatobacter. Next base: position 50,575 of record DATHMS010000008.1, read on the forward strand.
ACGGCAAGGCATACGGAAGCCTTGTGTCTGCAGGACGTTCCGTCTCGAAGAAGAGTCTGATCACCTGCGTAGTGTCCGGAATTCTGATGGGCCTCTGGGCCCCCTTCATGACACACGCCATGACCCGCGGCAACACGTTGGGGCCCTATAGCGCCGCCGTGTTTCTGACGCTCGGAGCATTGCTCTCCTGCTTCATCTGGAATACTTATTTCATGAATCATCCGCTGGTAGGGGAGCCAGTAAGCTTCGCTGGATTTTTCACCGGACCCGCCTCCGGGCATTTGCTGGGGCTTCTCGGCGGGTTCATCTGGGGCATTGGAACGGTTTTCAATCTCGTGGCCGCGAGCTTCACCGGCGTCGCCATCTCTTATGCCATCGGCCAATCCGCCCCAATGGTCGCCGCGCTCTGGGGAGTTCTCGCCTGGAAGGAATTCGAAAACTCAGGACCTCGCGCCAAAGCCTACCTTGTCCTGATGTTCATCTTTTACGGGTTTGCGATTTTCCTGGTGGCGCGCGCGAACGGCTAAGCCGGCCTATTTCCCTTTGACCCGGCTCACAAACATCTGCAGGAACCGATCCGCATCGGAAGCCAGACACACTCGCGCATTCGGCTTCAGATCAATAACACCTTCGATCTCGTAGTGATCTCCATGCAATACATTGTTCTCGTTTGAACCCATGCGGTTCGCCACAGTTTCTCCGCGAGTAAACTCACCCTTGGTTTCCACGTCCACATGCATCTCTTTTAGCGTACCCAGCGTCGGATCCAGAGCAATTCCAACCGCCAGGGGGTCATACATCGCGGCCCCGCTGTAACCGCTCTTCTCGCTGCGAGTTAGATAGAAGTCGGCAATCTTGGCGATAAAATCGTTTTGCGGTCCGTGGGACGACCGCAGTTCCGCGAGATATTTCCGCGTAATCAGGGTTCGCTCACCCACATCGGACCCGACCATCGTGACCATCCATCCAGCGTTGAAAACAATTTGCGCCGCCTCAGGATCGTTATAGATGTTAGCCTCCGCTGCTCCATTCACGTTTCCACCAGAGATCGAACCGCCCATGATGACAATATCCTTCACGAGAAAAGCAATCGAAGGATCTTTCGAAACCGCAAGCGCGATATTCGTCAGCGGCCCCACCGGAATCAGTGTGATCTCATGCGGATATCTGTGAACCATCTCGACGATGAGATCGGGACCAAACCGCGGATCCGCTTTGCACTTCGAGGTCGGCAGCTCTACGTTGGCCAGGCCATTCTTACCGTGCCAGAACTGCGCCGTAATCAGCTTCTGATTCAGCGGATGTTGCGCTCCCCCTGCGACCACAACGTCGCACCGCCCCGCCAGTGAAACAATCTTCAGCGCATTCTCCAGTCCCTGGTGTGCGTCCACGTTTCCCGGCACCACCGTGAGCGCCTCCACCTTGAACTCCGGAGAATTCAAAGCGAGGATGATCGCCATGGCATCGTCAGTACCAGGATCAGTGTCGATAATCACGCGCCTCTGCGCGACTTGTGCAAAGGCACTCGTCATTGACGCAAGAACGAAGAACGAAATCAGGAAAGTCGTGAGCTGGAATTGCTTCAAAGAGAGTCCTTTCTCGAACCTGGGTCTGGCTTACAGCAGCATGCCCGCGATGGAGGCCGACATCAGGTTCGCCATCGTCCCCGCCAGCATCGCTCGAATCCCCAGACGCGCCAGTTCGCTTTTCTTGTTCGGCGCGAGCGCCCCAATGCCGCCGATCTGGATGCCGATTGAGCTGAGATTTGCGAAGCCGCAAAGCGCGAACGTGGCAATCGTAAATGAACGCGGATCAAGCGCCGCTTTCATCGAACCCAGCATGGAAAACGCGACCAGTTCATTCAGCACCATGCGAGTGCCAAGCAGAGTACCAATTACCCCACAGTCATGCCAGGGAACACCAATCACCCAGGCAACGGGAGCGAAGACAACTCCGAAAACATTTTCCAGACTCGATGGAAACCACGCCAGCCACTGGTGAATTCCACCCATAATGCCGTCCGCTAGCGCGATCAGCGCCAGGAATGCGATCAGCATGGCAGCAATGTTCAGAGCCATATGCAGGCCATCGGTCGTTCCCCGCGCGACCGCGCCGAGCAGGTTCTCTTCTTTCTCGCTCTTCTCTTCGCTTTCGGGCATCACGACTCGGCCGGCGGTCTTCGATTCCTCAGTTTCGGGCACCAGCATCTTCGCCATCAGCAGCGTGCCGGGCGCGGTCATGATCACAGCGCTCAGCAAGTGTTTGGGTTCGATGCCGAATGCGATGTAGGCCGCCATAATTCCACCGGACACGTGCGCCATCCCGCTGGTCATAACAGTCATCAGTTCCGAGCGAGTCAGATCGGGCAGAAACGGCCGGATGGTCACCGGCGCCTCCGTCTGCCCCATGAAAATGCTGGCCGCGATGTTAAGCGATTCCGCGCCGCTGGCGCCCATCACCCGGGTCATAACCCAAGCGGCAATCTTAATGATGAACTGCATGACTCCGAAGTGATAGAGCACCGCGAAAAACGCACAGATAAAAATAATGGTCGGCAGTACTTGAAAGGCGAAATAGAAGCCGAGATGCGAGCCTTGCTTCCCGAGATCCCCGAAAACAAACTGCGAGCCGGCATAAGAGTAGCTGAGCAATCGACTGACGGCGTCGCCGGCCTTCTGAAAAAGCCGCTGGCCGGCGCCGATTCTCAACACACACACCGCAAAGGCCAACTGCAAGCCGAGCCCCCATACAACGGTTTTCAACCGAATGGCGCGGCGATTGGTGGAAAAAGCATAGGCCAATCCGAGCATGGTCAAAAGGCCGAGGATTCCAGTGAAGCGTCCCATTCAGTTTTCCTCTCCCGACTTCCGGATCACTCGATGAATCAACGGCCTTTTCTCGTTGCTGGGCGAATCGGCAATTTGAAAACTCTCCTCCAGCAGTCGACGGGCACGAGCCGCGCGTGCCTCCGCATTGTAGTAGATCGTTGCCAGCGCCTCGCCCGAGGAAACTGGATCGCCGACTTTCTTATGCAGCACGATTCCGACTGCCGGATCCACCGAATCTTCTTTTCGTTCGCGCCCCCCCCCAAGAATCACGCACGCAGTTCCAACCTGTTCACACTCCAGAGCCGCGAGGTAGCCGTCCCTCGAGCTGGAAAGTATCATCGTATGCTGAGCCTGAGGCAGTCTCCTCGGATCGTCAATCGCCCGTTGATCTCCACCTTGCAGTTCCACCATCTGACGAAACTTGTCGAGGGCCGTGCCGGAACTGAGCAGTTTCTCGCTCTGCCTCTTCCCCTCTGCGACCGAATCAGCAACTCCACCCAGGTGCAGCATCCAGCCCGCAAGCTCGAGGCAGAGTCGCCGCAAGTCTTCCGGGCCTTCCCCGTGCAGAACCTCCAACACTTCGACCACCTCGAGCGCATTACCGATCTTCAATCCCAGCGGCTGATCCATGTCCGTGATCAGAGCCACCATCTGTTTGCCCATTCGTTCGCCGGTTTCAACCATGAGTTCGGCGAGAAAGACAGCGTCCTTTTCGTCTTTCATGAACGCCCCGGAGCCGGTCTTTACGTCGAGCACCAGTGCATCAATACCCTCCGCCAGTTTCTTGCTCATGATGGACGCACAAATGAGGTATGGACTTTCCACCGTGCCCGTCACATCACGCAGCGCGTAGAGCTTGCGATCAGCCGGGGCGATCTCGGCCGTCTGTCCGATCATCGCGCAGCCGCAGGTCTCGAGCACGCGTCGAAATTGCGCCACCGAAAGGTTCACATCGAAGCCGGGAATGGATTCAAGCTTGTCCAGCGTGCCTCCCGTATGTCCCAGACCGCGTCCGCTGATCATGGGAACGGCGACGCCCGCTGCGGCCGCAAGCGGCGCCAGCACAAGAGACGTTTTGTCACCCACGCCGCCCGTCGAGTGCTTGTCAACTTTCTTCGCAGCAAGCGAAGAAAGATCGAGTACTTCGCCGGACTGCAGCATCGCATCCGTCAGCGCAGCCGTTTCAGCGCGCGTCATGCCCCGTAGTACCACCGCCATCAGCCACGCCGACACTTGATAGTCGGGAATATCGTCGCGAGTGTACGCGTTCACCAGAGAATCGATTTCGCACCGGGACAATTCCCCTCCATCGCGCTTTTTGCGAATCACATCGATGGCACGGAACGTCTGTGCTGGAGCCGGCGTTGGATTCACTAGAGGCGGAATCCTTCCGGAAGCAGTTCGGTGATGTGCGACTGCTTCGGCCCTTTGGTCCCTTGGAAGAAGATTGTCGCATCGGGACCGAATTCGTAAATAACCTGACGGCACGCGCCGCAGGGTGAGCAGGGCACTCCCTGGTCGTTGACGACAGAAACCGCGCGGATTTCGATCTGGGGTCCACACTGCGCGACCGCCGAGAAAATCGCCGTTCGTTCGGCGCAGTTGGTCATTCCGTAGGAAGCGTTCTCCACATTGCACCCGGAGAAGATTTTCCCGTTCGAAAGCAAAATCGCGGCTCCGACCCTGAACCTGGAATACGGCGCATGCGCGTTCTTCATGACCTTCGTCGCGGACCGCAGCAGTCTTGCCGCCGCGTCTGCAGGCAGTGTCTTCTTGCGCATAAAGGGAAAGGTTCGCGCGGCAAAACCGCAAAAACGAGGCCATTGTAAACCCTCGTCCAGCAGTTCAACGCTTTTTCTTAGATCGACTAAATCAGGATCGGTTGAACAGGATCGCTTGAACCAGGAAACAGCCGAACCAGGCTGCGACAGGCCGCGTTCAAATTCGCGTTGTGAGAACTCCTGCCGTACAATTACAGCGCAAGGAATCGGCTTGTAGCTCGGTTCTGCAGCCGCGAAGTGAGGCGAATTCCGTGCCGGTAGATCACAACCATCCCCAGGCAACTCACGAAACTGTGGCTAAAGGCGGCCACCAAGTCCACGCTGGAGCTTCCCTTGCGATTCTCAGCGGACGTCCGCTCCAGCCAAATTCAGGAATCCCTCTCGACCTGAATTGGGTGCAGGAAGTTCGCGTGAACACCAGCGCGGTGGAACGCCGTGCCCAAAGCCAGGTAGCGCGGAGGACGGTCAAGAAGGACTGGCAGGCGGCCTGGCTTCTGCGGGCCATCTCCTGCATGGATCTGACCACGCTTTCCGGCGATGACACCGAAGACCGTGTGCGCCGTCTTTGTGCCAAGGCGCGGCAGCCGGTGCAGCAAGATCTTGTGCACAGGCTCGGAATCGAAGAACTCGATCTGAAAGTCGCCGCAGTCTGCGTTTATCATTTGTTCGTTGAAACCGCTCTGCGCGCGCTCGAAGGAAGTGGCATCCGCGTCGCCGCAGTTTCTACGGGCTTTCCCGCAGGCTTGTCGCCGCTCGCCGAACGGGTTGCCGAAATTCGTCGTTCCGTGGAGGCAGGTGCAAACGAGATCGATGTGGTAATCACTCGCGCCCTGGTATTTGGCGGACGCTGGCAGGCGCTCTACGACGAAATTGCGGCCTTCAAACAAGCCTGCGGCGCTGCTCACATGAAAGTCATCCTTGCGTCTGGAGACCTGCTCACTCTGCGCAACGTGGCGCGCGCCGGCGTCGTAGCCATGATGGCGGGTGCTGACTTCATCAAAACCTCAACCGGCAAAGAACCGACCAACGCCACGCTGCCGGTGGGTCTGGTGATGACGCGCGCCATCCGCGAGTACGCTCAGCAAACCGGCATGGCAGTGGGATTCAAAGCCGCTGGCGGGATTCGCACTGCAAAGCAGTCCACCGACTGGCTGGCCATGATGAAAGAAGAACTCGGGCAGTCGTGGATGCGAGCCGAGCTTTTTCGCTTTGGTGCGAGCGGGTTGTTGGGCGATATCGAGCGGCAACTGGAGCACCACGTTACCGGCCGTTATTCAGCGGACTATCGTCATCCCATTGCATAGTTGACAGACGTGTTTGTCAGCCGATAAGGAAATCGAGCAACCAACATGAGCATCGCTGAAAAGTTTCTGACGATGGAGTACGGCCCCGCCCCCGAAGATCCGAAAGAGGCGCAAGCCTGGCTTGACCGCCACGGCTATCGCTTCGGACACTTCATCAACGGTTCCTGGCAACCGCCGGCTGCAGCTGAATATTTCGACACAGTCGATCCTTCCAATGGAGAGAACCTGGCATCCATCGCCCAGGGTTCGCCCGCGGATATCGACGCCGCCGTACGCGCCGCGCGCGCCGCGTTTCCTAAGTGGCGTGCGCTTTCTCCGCATGTCCGGGCGCGCTACCTATACGCCTTGGCGCGATTGGTGCAAAAACATTCGCGTCTCCTCGCCGTGCTCGAAACCATGGACAATGGCAAGCCGATCCGCGAAAGTCGTGACATCGACATTCCCCTAGTTGCGCGGCACTTCTACTACCATGCCGGCTGGGCCCAACTTCTCAAGCAGGAATTTCCTGAGTACGAGCCTTGCGGCGTCGTGGGGCAGATTATCCCGTGGAATTTCCCGCTGCTCATGGCAGCGTGGAAGATTGCTCCCGCCCTCGCCACCGGCAACACGGTCGTATTGAAACCGGCCGAATTCACCCCTCTCACCGCGCTTGCCTTCGCCGAGCTTTGCCAGGAAGCCGGATTGCCCGCCGGAGTCGTCAACATAGTCACCGGAGATGGTTCAACCGGCGAAGCGCTGGTAAAGCATCCCGACGTGGATAAGATCGCGTTCACCGGTTCCACCGAAGTCGGACGCGCAATCCGCAGCGCAACCGCAGCAACTCCCAAACGCCTTTCGCTCGAATTGGGAGGAAAGTCCCCGTTCATCATCTTCGACGATGCCGACCTGGATAGCGCTGTCGAGGGCTTGGTCGATGGCATCTGGTTCAACCAGGGTCAGGTCTGCTGCGCAGGTTCGCGACTGCTGATGCAGGAAAGTATTGCCGAGAATTTGATCGCCAAGATCCGCGAACGCATGAGCACTCTGCGAGTTGGCCTTCCCCTGGATAAGGCAATCGACATCGGGGCCATCGTAGCCCGTGTGCAGCTCGATCGCATTCAGCGCATGGTCGGTCAAGGCATCGCCGAGGGCGCAACCTGCTGGCAGCCGGAAATCGCGTTGCCCCCGCGGGGTTTTTACTATCCGCCCACTCTGCTGAGCAACGTGCATCCGACGTCAATTGTCGCCCAGCAGGAGATTTTCGGGCCGGTACTCGCCGCGATGACTTTCCGTACTCCAAGAGAAGCCGTCGAGTTGGCCAACAATACTGTCTATGGCTTGGCCGCATGTGTTTGGAGCGAGAACATCAACGTCGCGTTGCAGGTTGCCGCGCAACTGAAGGCCGGTGTCGTCTGGGTAAACTGCACGAACCTGTTCGACGCTTCCTGCGGCTTCGGCGGCTACCGCGAAAGCGGATACGGGCGGGAAGGTGGCAGGGAAGGTCTGCTTGAATATTTACAACCGTCGTGGTTCAAGAACGCTCCAAAGTTGCCTGCCGCCCCCCAGCCGTACGCAGTTCCGCAGACCGCAGAAAAGCCGCAAGCGGGCACTCCGGCTATCGATCGCACCGTAAAGCTCTATATCGGAGGCAAGCAGACGCGGCCCGACTCTGGCTACAGCATGGAAGTGCGTTCACCCGACGGACATCTGCTGGGCGAAGCCTCGCTCGGCAATCGCAAGGACATTCGCAACGCCGTCGAGGCCGCCCGTAAGGCCGAAGCATGGGTGAAAGCAACCGCACACAATCGTGCTCAGGTCCTTTACTACTGCGCCGAGAACCTCGCTCAGCGCCGCGACGAAGTTGTCCGCGGCCTCACTGCCGTTGTAGGTGCAAAGCAAGCCGCCGCGGAATTGCACCTCAGCATCGAGCGCATCTTCTCCTATGCGGCCTGGGCCGATAAGTTTGACGGCGCTGTGCACAACCCTCCGTTCCGCAATATCGCCATTGCCATGAACGAATCGATCGGAACCCTGGGCATCCTCTGTCCCAGCGAAGCGCCGCTGCTGGGTTTCTTCTCACTCGTGCTGCCGGCTCTCGCCGTGGGCAACACCGTGATTGCAATTCCGTCGGAGGCATACCCGCTCATCACCGCCGATCTCTATCAACTCTTTGACACTAGCGATCTTCCGGGTGGCGCGGTGAACATTGTGACGGGTTACGCAGCGCAGCTTCTGAAAGTCCTGGCTGAGCACGACGATGTCGACGCCATCTGGTCTTTTGGCGACGAAGCGAATGCCGCCGCCGCGAAAGCCCTGTCAGTCGGCAATCTCAAACAGGTCTGGACAAACGAAGGCCGAGCCATCGACTGGTTCGATCCAAAATTCGCTGAGGGGCGCTGGTTTCTTGAACATGCCACCCAGGTGAAGAATATCTGGGTTCCATACGGCGAATGACCTCGAGTCGGAATTGCTTTTGTTCCGTCTCCGGACTAGCATACTTCCGTTGTTCTTCTCCGCCCGGCATCTTTGGCATCACGTCATGCCATTCGTGTTCGATCTACGTGCTGATCTAAGGAGGATATATGGGTATCGCAGTATCACCGCAAATTCATCCCCAGGTTGCGGATTTCATCGAAAAGCCGCGCAAAATGTTGATCAATGGCAAATGGGTAAACTCTATTTCCGGTAAGACTTTCCCCACCTACAATCCTTCCACCGGTGAAGTTCTGGCGCAGGTAGCGGAAGGCGATCGTGAAGATATTGAACAAGCCGTGAAGGCCGCACGCAAAGCCTTCGACCAGGGCCCTTGGCGTCGATTGACCGCGTCCGAACGCGGACGTCTCATCTGGAAGCTCGCTGATTTACTGGAACAGCACACCGAAGAATTCGCCTATCTTGAAAGCCTCGATAATGGCAAGCCTCTCACCATTGCACGGGCTGCCGATGTGCCGCTGGCTGTTGACTTGTTCCGCTATATGGCGGGCTGGACCACGAAGATTGAAGGCAATACGATTCCCATCTCGGTTCCATACACGCCGGGAGCAAGGTACTTTGCCTACACGCTTCGCGAGCCCGTCGGCGTTGCAGGGCAAATCATTCCCTGGAACTTCCCGCTGCTGATGGCGGCATGGAAGCTCGGCCCGGCGCTAGCCGCTGGTTGCACCGTGGTGTTAAAGCCGGCGGAGCAAACGCCACTTTCCGCTCTGCGTCTCGGTGAACTTATCTCGGAAGCTGGTTTTCCCGACGGCGTGGTAAACATCGTGCCCGGGTATGGCGAGACCGCAGGTGCCGCGCTCGCCGCTCATCCCGAGGTCGACAAAATCGCCTTCACCGGTTCCACCGAAGTTGGCAAGCTGATCGTCCACGCTGCGACGGGGAACTTGAAGAAGGTGTCGTTGGAACTTGGCGGCAAGTCGCCCAACGTCGTGTTCAAAGATGCTGATCTCGACTCCGCCATCCCCGGAGCTGCGAGCGCGATCTTCTTCAATCACGGCCAGTGTTGCTGCGCCGGATCGCGCCTCTACATCGAGAAGCCGGTCTTCGACCGCGTCGTCGAAGGCGTTGCTGACTATGCCAAGAAGATAAATGTTGGCTCCGGCCTCGATCCTGAGACCAGCATGGGACCGCTCGTTTCCGAAGAACAGCTAAGCCGGGTCTGCGGCTATCTGGAAGCGGGTCTCTCGGAAGGCGCCACCGCGCTTACCGGCGGCCACAAGAAGGGCGACAAAGGCTATTTCGTGGAGCCCACTGTGCTTGTGAACACTCGTGAAGATATGAAGGTCGTGCGGGAAGAAATCTTCGGGCCGGTCGTGACGGCGATGCCGTTCGACAATCCCGAGGAACTTCTGCCGCGTGCCAACAACAGTGAATACGGTCTGGCTGCTGCCGTCTGGACTCGAGACATCAGCAAGGCCCACCGCACCGCGGAACTTCTCCGTGCCGGTACAGTGTGGATCAACTGCTACAACATTTTCGATGCCGCTCTGCCCTTCGGCGGATACAAACAATCGGGGTGGGGCCGCGAAATGGGGCATGATGTTCTAAACAATTACACCCAGACCAAGGCGATCTGCACCAAATTGTCCTAGCCGATCGCTTCAACAAATTAAGGACGGCGGATTCACCGCCGTCCTTTTATTTTCCCAGAGCACGTGGCCGCCGCCGCTACCTTTCCATCAGCAGAACCTTCTCCGCATTATCAATCTCGGTCAACTTTACCTCGATCACCTCGTCCATGGTGGTCTGAACATTGCGGCCGACAAAGCTCGCTTCCACCGGCAATTCCCGGTGCCCGCGGTCGATCAGCACACACAACTGCACTCGTCGTGGTCGGCCGTGCGAGAACAGCGCGTCCAGCGCGGCCCGCGTCGTCCGTCCCGTGAAAAGAACATCGTCCACCAGCACAATATTCCTGTCCTCAATCGAAAATCCGATTTCTCTTTCCTGCACCACCGGCTTCGGCCCAAGCGTTGAAAGGTCATCGCGATAGAACGTGATGTCCAGGGTGCCGACTGGAACTTTGGCATTCTCGATGCGGGTAATGATCTTGCCCAGCCGCTCTGCGATCGGGACTCCCCGCCGCCGAATCCCAACCAATCCTAAACCCTCGACACCGCCGTTTTTCTCGACAATCTCGTATGCCAGTCGGACCAGCGTGCGCTCGATTTCTGATGCCGACATCAGCTGCGCCTTCTGGCGCAGACCAGTCTTACGGGAGGGAGCTTTAGCATTCATCGTTGCCTGTACCTCACAGAAGGTATCTCGCGGGATGTAGCTCAGTTCTATTCCTGACTTACCCCCGCTTCTCAACAGCCAAGTTGGCATCCCTGCGGGGCGGCTTCTCACTGTATTCAACGCGGCGTCAGAGGTCAAGCAGGGAGTGTTGGCAGGTTTCAAAGACACTACTGCAGTATTTTCATTGCTCCCATGCGGGTCCAACCGTGGCTTTCAGACCAGACGCAAATCTTTGGATAGAAATCAGACACCGGGAAGAATCTAGGCGTCTCGTTTTTCGCTGGACATCACATCTTCGGCGACGGCTTGGGTCCTACCGCCGGAATTCTGCACTCTCACAGTACGCGTCAGCACACCGTTGTCGTTTTGCAGGGCGTGCAATGTGATCGCCTGGGGAGTCGTAACCGCCCCATCGCCCGGCAGAATTCCCACACCCTGATTTCGTCCCCCAGCCTTCGCCCGGTAGAGCGCCGTGTCGGCGAGTTCGATGATCTCTTCCGCGCAAACCGCCTCGTAGGCTCCACGACTCCAGGGGAAAGGAGCCCATCCTACGGAACAGGTCTTGCGTACTCGAACTCCGTGTCCAAGATCAAACGCTTCTGATGCCATGATCTCCAAAACTCGCTCGCAGAAAGCCGGCGTGCCGGAGGGATCTGCCGAGCGCGACATGATCAGGAATTCCTCTCCACCCCAACGAACCAGAACATCCGACTTGCGCACCACCCCAGTCAAACGCTCTGCCACCCTCTGAAGCAATCGATCACCTGCGGGATGACCATAAAGATCGTTTACTTCCTTGAAGAAGTCCATATCCACCATGATAAAGATCAGGTCGCGATGATCCAGCTTCCGAATGTCGCTGCCACGCGCCCGCTCATAATTTCGCAGTACCTGTCCGGCCTCTGCCGTAAGGATCTCTTCCAGATAGCGCCGGTTCCAGACGCCGGTCAACGGGTCGGTGAAGGAGATTTCCTGAAGCTCAAGGTTCTTGCGCTGCAGTTCCAGACTGTGCCAGCGCAGCGATTGTTCCTTGCTTTCCAACTCGTCCTTCAGCTTGCATGTCTCATCCAGATTTTCCCGCGACAGACGCAGCAGGTGGAGCAGCTCGCGATCCATACAGTGCTGTTTAACGAACACCAATGCACCCATGAAGACCATCGCCGCCACGGTCAAAAACAGTCTGTATGAGCGCACCCGCGGTGGAGCCCCTCCGAACTCCGCCCATGCCACCATCAGCGGCGTCGAAAAAACTGCGATCATCGCCAACCGTGCAGTCCACATGCTGTGGCTGTGGCGCGGTTCGTGGTCAGTGGGCTGGTCCGAAGAAGATCCGCGCGCGATGAAACCCACGGATGCGAACCACGCCATCGCAGCCACCAGCGGGATATCGTAGAGACTGCCCGTGTAGTATTGGTGATAGTCGATCGCGACGCCGGCCAGAATCGAACTCACGCCGTAGAACAATGCAGCTATGAAAAGCTGCCTGTAAATTACCCGCCACGATCCGTGACTGCGCTTCCAAACCACTCCTACCCCCGCAATCAGAACAATCTGTTCGCAGGCATAGAGCAGGTCGAAGCTCTGGCCATACGCGGCTTCGTTCGGAAAAACATACTGCCACGGGATCACGATAAACAGATAAAGATAGAGCCACCAAGTGAGCAGCAGGAAAAAGTCGAGGGACACGAGACGCAAAGAATGATCGTTCCGTTGCACGTGTGGTTGCACCACCAGGGCCGCCATCATCGGAACTACGTGCAGAAACAGCACCACATCCCCGACAAACGGGTTCGGCACCTCTTGGCGCAGTAACACCTCGAAGTAGGTCCACAAAACCTGCGTGCACAGCCACATCCCATAACCAAGCGCCATGAGCGCCCAGAAAAGTTGAGCCTTCTTATTGTTGCTTCTGAGATTCGAGAGAATGGACAGCGTTCCGCAAAAAAGCAGAAAAGTTTGCGTCAGATCCCCGAAAGCGGTCAGTTCAATACTGCGGGGAAAAAGCAGAGACACCACCACGTGTACGCCCACCAACGCGCACACGATTCCCGTCCACCTGCCGGGTTGTCGCACAGAAATGAGACCCACGCTGACAGTGTATGGTCAGGCCGGGATCTCCCGGACGTTACTGAAGTAATCGCACAAGTGGTCCGAAGTGCTGCCCAGACCCTAGCTAAACTGCGGTCGCGAATCGCCTGACAAACCGGAAAACATCGAGATAGGAGTTGTAGAGCGGCACAGGGGCAACTCGAAAAGTGTCCGGCTCCCGCCAGTCGCCCACAATGCCTTCCCCGGCCAGCCGTTCGCACAATGCCCGCCCGCCCTGTGCGAGTCGGATGGAGAGCTGTGCGCCGCGCCGGTCGCGTTCAGCCGGGCTGATGATCAAAAATTTCTCCGGGACATTTTCGGTCATCAGAAGCTGTTTCAGCAGAAACTCCAGATAGCCCGTCAGCGACACGCTCTTCGCTCGTAGACGCTCGATCCCTGCGTCATGGAAAATGGCCATCGAAGATCGCAGGACAGCCAGGCTGACAATCGACGGATTGCTCAACTGCCACCCGTCGGCGCCCGGCATCGCCCGGAAGTCAGGCGCCATCTCGAACCGCGATTGTTCGTCATGGCCCCACCATCCGGCAAAGCGAGGCAGATTCCACGCCCGGCCATGCCGTTCATGAACAAAACAACCCGCGACACATCCCGGACCGCCATTCAGATATTTGTAGCTGCACCATACCGCGAAGTCCGGGCCCCACTCATGAAGCTTCAAATGCAAATTGCCGGCAGCATGTGCCAGATCAAAGCCGACCACGCAGCCCCGCGCATGGCCCATGCGCGTGATGCGTTCCATGTCAAATGCTTGCCCCGTCCCGTAATTCACCGCTCCGAGCATGATCAGCGCGATTTCATCGCCGTCGCGCTCAATCAATGAATCGATGTCCTCATCGCGCAGACAGGACTCGCCTGGCCGCGGAGTCAACTCGATCAGCGCAGTTGCAGGGTCGAAGCCATGAAAACGAATCTGCGACTGCACGGCGTATTGATCGGATGGAAAAGCCCCCCGCTCCACAACAATCTTATGTCTCTCTCGCGTCGGACAGTAAAACGAAACCATCATGAGGTGAAGATTCACGGTCAGAGAATTCATCACCACAACTTCAAGGGGCTGCGCTCCCACCAATTCCGCCGTCTGCTCTGTAAGCAGTCGGTGGTAGGGCATCCACGGGTTCCTCGCCCGAAAATGGCCCTCCACGCCCAGTCGCGCCCACTCTTCCAATTCCTGCTCAATATATGCCGCCGCGGCCTTGGGCTGCAGTCCCAGCGAATGACCACTCAGGTAAACGCAATCATGCCCCTCGATCTTTGGAAACAAGAAACGCTCGCGGAATTCCTTCAGAGGATCGCGCTCATCCATTGCAATCGCAAAATCCTCGCCCGCTTGGAACTCTGGTTGAACCCGGCCGCCAGTCACTGTCTCATCTCCAGCGGCGTAAGGTCGCGGCGAATCAGCCGATCAGCTTTTCCCCAGTCAAGATCCTCTACCCGGTCGATCGAATCGCAGAGCTCCGCAAGCATCCGGTCCTGAACCACGCCCCGAGCCAAAGCCACGGAGTAGGGAATCCGATGAAAGGTCACCATGGCATACTTCGGCACGAAGAGTTGTGGATATTTTGCTTCCAATGCCAGCTCCACCTTCTTTCGAAACAAAAATCGCGAGTCCGCAACCCGATCTCTCATCTCAGTAAAATTCTCGACCGCCATATCTGCGATGGCGTCTGTATTCACTTTGCGCTCTTTCTCGAAATCGGCAAAAACCCGCGGCCAGTCTGCGCCATGCCGGTCCAGCAACCCAACCAGGCAAGTACAGTCTTCGAATCCGCAGTTTATTCCCTGACCGAAGAAAGGAACGATGGCATGAACCGCATCCCCGAGAAGCAGCGCCCTTCCTTCCACGTGCCACGGAGAACACTTAATGGTAACCATCGCCCCAGTCGGATTTGCGAAGTAGTTCTCAGTCAGCTGCGGCATCAGTCGAACTGTATCCGGAAAGCGCGACTCGAAAAATTCGATCACCTGCGCCTGCGTGGTCAGGCTGGCAAAGCCGTCCGCTCCTTCAAACGGTAGAAACAAAATGCACGCGAACGTGCCATCAATGTTGGGCAATGCAATCAGCATGTGATTGCCTCGCGGCCAGATGTGCAGCGCGTGTGTCTCCAGAAGGTGCTTTCCGTTGGCCCCGGCGGAAATCGTCAGCTCCTTGTAGCCGTAGTCGAGGTATTGCTGCGAAAAGTTGAATCGACTTAGCTTGAGCATCTCAGCCCGAATCGACGACGCCGATCCATCGCACCCGATCACAACTCTCGTCTCCCGCTTCGTGTCTTCACCCGTGTCCTCGTTGTGCACTCTTATTGCGCCGGTCTTCAGGTCATACCCCATGCAGCGTTGATTGAAGTGAATGGTCGCACCGCACTTCTCCGCCGCATTGATGAGCGCAATGTTCAGCTCCGCCCGCGAAATCGAGTTGATGACCTCCGCCTCATTCTTCCCATAGGGTTGGAAAGTAAGTTCTCCGGCGATCGAATGCATCATCCGTCCCTTCATCGGGATAATGATGTCCCGCATCCGCTCCCACAAGCCGGCCTGTTGCAAGGCATGAATGCCACGGGTCGAGAGCGCAAGGTTGATCGACCGTCCCGCACTCATGCGCACCCGCCGCATGTCAGGGCGCCGCTCATAGATCTCAACCGCGAATCCCCTCTGCACCAGAAGAATAGCCAGCAGCGGACCGTTTAGTCCGGCGCCGATCAGTGTGATTTTGTCAGGTGTGGCCTTCATCTGAGAAATTCGCCGACCAGCTCGCGCTGACCAACACTGAGCCGGCCAACCCTGAAAGAAGGAACGACCTTACTCGGTCAGCAACGTCCTCGCTTCCCACAATTCGGGAAAGAATTTCTTGTCGAGTGTGAGCTTCAGGTAGGACGCTCCCGCGCTTCCCCCAGTGCCCATTCGCATCCCGATAATTCGCTCGACCAGTTGAATGTGGCGCAACCGCCAGCTCACCACCAGTTCGTCAAACTCTGTCAACCGTTCGCACACATCAATCCAATCGCGGTGATGATGTTCATCCTTGTAGAGTTCGTGCACGGCGCGCGCCCGCGCCTCGAACCGCTCCCGCTCCGTCGCGCCTTCGCCAGCTGGAGGCAGTTTCCCCATCGCCTGCAAAGCTCCGAAGAATACATCGCGCAGCGACGGCTCCTCCAGGCGGCGCTTCAGGCTTGCATAAGCCTCCGGCGTAGGCCGGTGATAGCGAAGCATTTTTTCATCCTTCAAGCCGCATAGAAATTCAATCTCCCGAAACTGCTCCGACTGAAATCCACTGGCTGGCTCCAGCAGTCCGCGAAATGCCAGAAAATGCGTAGGCAGCATCGTCTCCAGAATCGTGAACTGTTCCACCAGCACCCGCGTAATCTCCGTACATCTGCGCAGCAACCTTGCCGCCTCATAGACCTCATCATGCGACTGCGGCGCCGCAGTTGCCTTCTGCAAATTAGCCACCACCGCATCCAGATCATGCAGCAATTCCTTGAACCACAGCTCGTAGGTCTGATGCACAAGAATAAAAAGCAACTCATCGTGGTGCTGCGGCACGGATTGCAGTTGCTGCAACTCCAGCAGTTTCGGAACTTTCAAGTAAGAGCTGTAAGTAAGTTGTCCACGCTCTGGCCCAGGCAGAGCCGCGCCCGACGTCCTGTCCGCACTTTCTCGCGCCTCTTCCTTAAGTCCCAGAAACCCAACCGCATTTCCACCCAGTAGTTTAGTCTTGGCATCCTGCGACAAATTACTTTGGCGGATCAGCGACCCAACACGTTCCTCTC
>DATHMS010000009.1:0-6980 GCA_035486795.1 Candidatus Sulfotelmatobacter sp.
GATGCCCCGTCGCCCCTCTCACCGACGTCGACCGCATCCTCAAAGCCGTTCAAAGCGAACACGAGCGCTTCAGCGCTTATCAGCTTTCCGTGGGAGGCTACCAGCCTCTGCCCGGCGAAGACAGCTACACCTTCTCCGACACAAAATCCACTGGCGCGGTGTTCGCAACTATTTCAATCCTTTGGCCCAGGGCATTTCCGCGCAGCGTTTTTTCCCCGTAGCAATCCTCGCAGCCGCCTTGACGGTCTTCGCCCGCCTCGAATACGGCCCCGCCGCCGCTCACGCCCTCCGTACTCTCGGCCTCCCTGGCGAATTCGCTGCTCAGGCCGTAATCCGGCTCTGTTACATCGTCGCAGGAGCTCTCATCGGCTACGTCCTGGAAAGCGAAATCTTCCTATGGACCTTCCTACTGACCTACCTCCCCGCCCGACTCTTCACCAGCGGCAGCCTGGGCCCCCTTCCCTACAGCGCTCTCGCCGCAGGAGTGGCCTGGTGCGTTTCTCAATTCAGGAAACGCCGCCGCGCCGTCCTAATCCCGCAAACCGCTCCCTGATCAGAGCCAAGGCTTTCCCTCTGTGAACCCCAGTGTTTAAGCCTTTGACCTTTGGATCGCCAATCACAATTCTCTACAATTCCCCCGCATCAACCACCCAGTCCCGCGATCTAAACTGTAGACAGTGGAGGTACGCCATGCCCCATCCGCTGGAGTATCATATTCCCGTGCGGCCTCTGATTCCGGCTTCGCTAGCGCTTCTCGGGATGCTCCTTCTAGCTCCCATCTCCCCGGCTCAAACCAACGGAGCCGCTTCTTCTGGCTTCGGTCACGCGGTTAGCGCAAGCGCCACTTCACCCAGCCACAGCGCACACACCTCAACCAACTCTGGCGGAACTTCTTCGGCCCGTACTCCGCGTCCCGCGAACAGTTTCCCGAACAACGCACACTCCCACCGCAACCCCGGAAGTTTCTTCTTTCCGTATGTGTATCCGTTTCCCATACCGTACTCTGCCGACGTCCTCGACAACGGAGCCTCCGACGACAACGATCCCAACTATCAAGGTGGCCCCACCGTCTTCGATCGTCGCGGCGCCGGACCATATTCCTACATTCCCCCCGGCTCCGAATCTCCACTTGATCCGAAACCAGAGGCAGCGCAAGCCGCATTGCAAAACGACGACGCGTCCACCGCGGACTCCGATCCCGAACCGCCCATTGATCCCACCATCCTGGTCTTCAGAGACGGTCATCAACTCGAGGTCGATAACTACGCCATCGTCAACCAGACACTCTATGATCTAACTCCCGGCCATCCCCGCAAGATCGCTCTTGCCGATCTCGATCTCCCGGCCACCCAAAAACAAAATGACGACCGCGGCATAACTTTCGAATTGCCGTCCTCAGCCCAGGCCAACTGACATGTGCCCTCAAAGACTCCTCGACGGATTAATGTGGCGCGGGCGCCCTCGCCCGCGAAATGCCGACAGCAAGATCGCCCAGGCAGGAAATCTCCACTGCCGTCTTCTGCCAGCTCTCTGCGCCCTGCTGACAATTCTCGCGCCCTCTGCCCCAGCCCAAAGAGCAGTTCCCGCGCACGCGGCGACTCAGCACCTAGCAATCCCGCACTTCAACTCACCCACAGGAAGTTTCGCTCTCGGTCGAGCCGCGAACGCATCCATATTCCGCCGATCCTTCCCGTACACTTCTCTACCCTTCCCGTTCTTCGGAGATTCCTTCAATCCCGATGACATCTACTCCACCGGCTATCCGGTAGCCTCGCAACCGCCAATCTTTCTTCTACAAGCCGCGCGTGCCCTGGCCACTCCCGCGGATCACGCTGGCGCCGACCCCTCCATCCCACAACCCCTGGTGATCGAATTCCAGAACGGCCACTACGTCCAAGTCAGGAGCATTCCTGCCAATGGCGAACCCTTGCAGCTCACCTTAGCGCCGGCACCTGCGGCCGCTGCTCCAGCTCCAGCGCGCGACCTGCCCCCGGCACTTCTAGTCTTTCGCGACGGGCACAACGAAGAGGTCCGCGACTACGCCATAGCCGACGGCATCCTCTACGCCCGCGGCAACTATTACGCCGACGGATACTGGACCAGGAAAATCGAACTCTCCACCCTAGACCTGACCCAAACTCTAGAAGCCAACACCGCCCGCAACATAAAATTCGTTCTCCCCACATCCCCCAACCAAGTAATCACCCGTCCCTAGCCCATCTCCGGGCCCTGCGCAAGCAATAACTATTTGGATCGCAACCCTGGACTCGTAAAGACACCCTTGCGGTAATCCAAGACTCGTGCGGTAACGAAGACTCGTCCGGCAACGTGGATGAGCGGCGCTTCAGCGCCGCGTCAAGCATCCATATGGATGTGGGCTTTAGCCCCGGCGGGGAGTATCAGGTTGCCTATCGGCTTGAGGGGCCAGATTTTTCTTTCGCAGCGGTCTTAGCGGCCGCTTTCGCTTTCTGCACCGCTTCAGGAAGCCTAAACACAGCGTCGCCCACGTTATCGTAGGTCACTGAAGTGATCGTGAAGATGGAAAGATCATCGCCGTCACGCGATGTATCCTTCACCGGCATGAGCACGCCTCCAAAATCCTTGTAATCCTCAAAGGTTTCCGTGGCATCACCCTTGCCGCCTCGCCATGCCGTGTTGAACGCATAACCCAGCAGCAGCCCATTCTCTTTGTCGTAAAACTGTTCATTGGTCCTGCCCCAGTTGTTCACGCCTCTCAAGTGGTAGCACGGACGGCCGTTGAACTCCTTAACATCCACCACTTCCATCGTCCGGAAATAGTTCATAACATGCAAGTGGTAATACATATCTGCATCGCGCGCGATTGTCTTGATCTCGTCCCCCTCATGGATAGTCACCTTGCCGCCAGCGTCCAGATCCCAAGCCGTTTCTCCGTCGTATCCCGAGAGCTCTACCTTCCCGCCCGGAAGTGTGCTCTTCTGCAGCATTTTTCCATCCTTTGTGTAAAGGACGCCTTCCACCCGCAGATTCTTGGCGGGAGCCTGTCCGTAGCCATGAAGAGTCATCGACGTGTGACGCAGCAACGCATCCCGCCCCCCAGTAGCCGTTACGTACCGTTCCAGCACCTCCTCGACACTCGGAAGCTTCTCGGCCGCTTGCGCCCCCACCAGCACGCTACCCGCGCCGGCAAAGAGGGTGAGGGCCAAAATGGTCGGCGCTACAACACCGGCTGTGTTGCGGAATCTTCCCGCACCCAGCTTCATCCAGGCCCGTAGAAACATAGAAGCCTCCTCAGTCGAGCGACTGATAACATAGGCCCATCCGACCGGCAAGTCTTGTAAGGAATTAGCGTCTCCTTAACGGAGGGTCCCCGCAGCGGAGCGGTCTCAGCGATTCCGTCCGCCCAGTAACCGATTCCGGCCCGCAGCGTCTAAAGCAAGCATGGAGCCCCCGGTCCCTCGCCCACGGCAGAATAAATTCATGCCGCCATCCGCAATCCCGGCAAGCGGACGATCATCATTTCTATACCCCGGTGAATCGCGACGGGTTCTCGATGAACTCGAAACCCCGATGGTGAAAATGGAAGAGATGGTATACGCCGCAGGGCTCTGCGTCGCCCGCCATTCGCACGACACCTCCACTTTCATTTACATCATCGCGGGAGCGCATTGGTCGGGACACGGCCGCGGCGGCGATACCTGTGCTCCGCGGACGGTGCGCTTCCTTCCCGCCGGAGAACCTCACGAAAACTACTTTCCCGTTGGCTCCCGGTCTCTTAATATCGAGCTGCGTCAGTCCATCTTGCAACTTGCCGCCGAGCACGGCCCTGCTATTTGCTCACCCGGCGAGCTCGCCCCGCCGTCAGCGGCTGCCCTGGGTGCCCGACTTCACCGCGAGTTTCGTCAGAAGGATGACCTTTCCCATTTGGAAATCGAGGCAGCGATCCTGCAGCTCTTGGTGACCGGCAGCCAGCACTCGACACCCCGCCGCAGCTCTGTCCCCCGCTGGTTGCTGCGCATTCGAGAAATGCTGCGGGAACAGGAACACTCACGTCTTAGCCTGGCGGAACTCTCGCGTTTTGTCGGGCGGCATCCCGTCCAGATCAGCCGCCAATTCCATCACCATTTCGGTTGCACCATCGGCGAATATATGCGCCGCGTCCGCATTGCCCGAGCCCAATCGCTTCTCTCCAACCGTGACCTCGAGGTGGCAGAGATCGCCCTGTCCTGCGGATTCTCTGACCAAAGCCACTTCACAACCGCGTTCCGACGGCTCACGGGTATGCCGCCCCACCGCTACCGCCTGCAGATGAACCGCCGCAGGCAACAATCTTCCCCAGACACGCTTTCCACAACCTAGCAGCGTGTTACAATATATTCGATCAAAATCCCAGTAACCGCCTGTAAATGCAACTGTTTAGCCCTAATTCCGCGACCACCGAAGGACCCTGTGTGCACGACCCGCAGCCGTCGGCTTGGCTTTTAGATTTTCAATTACCAAATTACAAGATTGCCCAATTACTAAATGGTGCTCATGCCTGACGATCAAAATCCCGAACTCCCCCTGACCCCACCGCCTGGCGGCGGCGAAGGCAGTCCCGGCGCCCTGCACATTCAGCCAGTCAACATTGAAGACGAGATGCGCAAGTCGTATCTCGACTATTCCATGTCGGTCATCATCGGCCGCGCTCTGCCCGATGTTCGCGACGGACTCAAGCCTGTCCATCGCCGCATTCTCTACACCATGCAGCAGATGGGACTCCAGCCCAACAAAGCCACGCGCAAGTGCGCCCGCATCGTCGGCGACGTGATGGGCAAGTACCATCCTCACGGAAATCTGGCCGTCTACGACGCATTAGTCCGCTTGGCGCAAACCTGGAGCATGCGCTACCCGCTAATCTTCGGACAAGGAAATTTCGGATCCGTAGACGGAGATCCCCCGGCAGCCGATCGCTACACCGAAGCAAAATTAGCGCAAGTAGCAACAGCGCTTTTGGAAGATCTCGACAAAGAGACAGTAGACTTCCGCCCCAACTACGACGGTAGCGAAGTCGAGCCCGACGTTCTCCCCACCAGAATTCCGAATCTGCTAATCAACGGCTCCGACGGAATCGCCGTAGGCATGGCGACAAAAATTCCGCCGCACAACTTAACCGAAATCGTCGACGCCACCATCACCCTGATCAACGACCCTAACGCCCAACTAGCCGAGATTCTGAAATTCGTCCAGGGCCCAGACTTCCCGACAGCCGGCGTAATCCACGGGCGCGCCGGAGTCTTCGAAGCCTACCGCACCGGCCGCGGCCGCTTCATGATGCGCGCCAAAGCCGCCATCGAAAACATTTCCAAAGATCGCCAGGCCATCATCATCACCGAAATCCCCTATCAGGTAAACAAAGCGCGTTTAGTCGAGCGCATCGCGCAACTGGTCAACGACAAAGATATCGAAGACATTTCCGACATCCGCGACGAAAGCGATCGCGACGGCATGCGCATCGTAGTCGAACTGAAGCGCGGAGCCGAGCCCCAGATCGTTCTCAACCAGCTCTACAAACACACCGCCATGCAGGAAGGTTTCTCCATGATCCTGCTAGCGGTGGTCAACGGCCAGCCCCGCGAAATGGGCCTGATTCAGGCCATCAAGCACTTCATCAATCACCGCGTCGATGTAGTCCGCCGCCGCACCGCCTTCTTACTCCAGAAAGCCCGCGACCGCGAGCACATCTTAGAAGGCTATCTAAACGCGCTCGATCACCTCGACAACGTAATCACAATCATCCGCGCCAGCGCCAACCGTGCCGACGCTCGCGAAAATTTAGTCGCTTACTTCGGCGGCAAGAAAATCGACATCAACACGACCGGCCGCGCCCCCAAGCTCGACCCCGAAAAGCCTTTCACCTCGCGCCAGGCCGAAGCCATACTAGAGCTGCAACTGCACCGCCTGACCAAGCTCTCCATCGACGAAATCTCGAACGAGCTAAAAGAGGTCCGGAGCCGCATCGAAGACTACGAATCCATCCTCGCCTCCGAAAGCAAGCTCCGCAAAGTCATCATCAAGGAACTCGAAGAAGTAAAAGAACTCTACGGCGACGAGCGCCGCACCCGCATCGAAGACGAAGCCGCGGAAATCGTCCTCGAAGACCTGATCGCCGACGAGCAGGTAGCCGTAACCTTCAGCCACTCCGGCTACATGAAGCGCACGCCCATCTCCACCTACCGTATGCAGCGTCGCGGAGGTACCGGTCGCACCGGCATGAAGACCCGCGAAGAAGATTTCGTCGAACACCTCTTCATCGCCTCCACCCAC
The DNA here is from genome assembly GCA_035486795.1 of Candidatus Sulfotelmatobacter sp. Lineage (GTDB taxonomy): Bacteria > Acidobacteriota > Terriglobia > Terriglobales > Acidobacteriaceae > Sulfotelmatobacter. The sequence continues at coordinate 6,286 of DATHMS010000009.1, forward strand.
GCCTACATCATGATTTTCACCAACAAGGGCCGCGTCTACTGGCTCAAGGTCTACGAAATTCCCGACGTAAGCGCCGCCGGCCGGGGCAAGCACATCGGCAACCTAATCGGACTCCAACCCGGAGAAACCGTCCGCACCATGCTAGCCGTTCGCAATCTCGAAGAAGAAAACAAATACATCTTCTTCGCCACCCGCAACGGCCTGGTAAAGAAATCCGAACTCCGCGAGTTCATGCACGTCCGCTCCAACGGGATCAACGCCATCAACATAGAAGAAGGGGACGAACTGGTAGCCGCCCGCATCACCAACGGCAACCAAATCGTTTTCATCGCCTCCCACGAAGGCGCTGCCATCCGCTTCGACGAAAATCACGTCCGCCCCATGGGCCGCGCCGCCTATGGTGTAAACGGCATCAACCTGGAAGAACGCGACTACGTAGTAGGCATGACCGTAACGCCAAAACCAGGAGCCGAAGGAACCGAGAAGACCCAGGTGGAGACAGCCGCCTCGGCTGTCACGGGAGCGCCAGCGACCGATGGCAAGCAAAAATCCGAAGACGAGATCCCACCCACTGAAACCGTCGATCTAACTCAAAAAGGAACCCTGATCCTCTCAGTCACCGAAAACGGCTACGGCAAGCGCACCCCCGCCGACGAATACCGCCTGACCAACCGCGCCGGCAAAGGCGTAATCAA
>DATHMS010000010.1:0-4089 GCA_035486795.1 Candidatus Sulfotelmatobacter sp.
CAAAACATGAGCCGCCTGGATCGAACTTTGCTTCGTTTTATCGCGGGACTGCTCACTTTCATGAGCGCCGGCGGTCCCGGCAATGCGTTGTTCGCGCAAGAGGTGAAGCCTAGCGGTGTGGCCGTCATCTCGCTCTCAGACGCGATTCATCGAGCAGAGCAAAACGAGCCCACGTTCGCAAGCGCCCTGGCAACCCAGAAATCGGCGGCCATCGATCGTTACCTTAGCAAAGCTGCTCTATTGCCATCTGTCGTGTATCACAACCAGGCGCTCTACACCCAACCTAACGGACAAATGAACCAAGTCGTCCAGGGTGGGGCACAGGCATCTCCCATCTTCATCGCGAACAATGCGGTTCACGAATACGTCAGTCAGGCTTCCATTAGTGAGACGGTCGGCCTGAAGCAGTTTGCTGACGCGCAGGTTGCGGCTGCCAATGCAGCGCGCGCTTCCGCGGAGTTGGAAGTCGCGCGCCGGGGACTCATTTTGACCGTGGTTAGCTTGTACTACTCGGTTTCCGCTTCTGAAACCCGAGAACATGTACTGGAAGAGGCCTTTCGAGAAGCGCAGTCATTCACTGAGCTGACGCAGAAACGCGAAACTGCCCGTGAAGGCGCACATGCCGACGTAGTGAAGGCCCAACTGCAGCAGCAGCAGCGCCAGCGCGACTTGAGCGACGGTAAATTGGCGAAGGACAAAGCCCGGTTAGAACTCGCCGTGCTGTTGTTTCCCGACCCCCGAACTCCGTTCCTTACAGAGAAATCGGGATCACCTCCCGCTTTCCCGAGTCGTGAAGACGTGACCCGACTAGCGTCCGCCAACAATCCTGAGATACGTAGGGCGCTGGCCGAAGTGCAAGCCGGAAATGCGGAAGTGACTTCGGCGCGAGCGGCCTATCTGCCTGATCTGGGCCTGAACTTCAGCTACGGCATCGATGCGGCGCAGTTTGCCAAGCGTGGTCCGGACGATGTCCAAAACCTGGGATACTCGATCAGCGCAACGCTCGACATTCCCGTGTGGGATTGGTTCTCAACGCAAAAGCGTATCAAGCAGAGCGAGATCAAGCGCGATGCTGCACGAGTAACAGCGACGGCAGCGCAGCGGAAAGTGATTGCGGCGCTGGAGGAAGTGTATGCCGAGGCGGTTGCCGCGCGGAATCAACTGGATTTGCTTGATCTAAGCGTCCGCACCGCGGAAGAGAGCCTGCGGCTGACCAAGCTTCGTTACTCGGCCGGTGAAGCAACCGCATTTGAAGTCGTAGATGCCGAGACTGCGTATCTTTCTGCAGAAACTGCACAGGCGGACGGGGTGGTCCGGTACGAGGCCGCGTTAGCAGGACTGCAAGTACTGACTGGAACCTTGTGAACGCCAACGCGAATTCTTTTTCCCGACGTGCGCTCAGCCTGCACGCAATCCTGCTGGCAATTATCCTGCTTTGTTCCGTATTTCTGCAGGCCTGCAAGAAAGCGGGCGACGCCGATGCGGCAGCGGTTGTCACAGTGCAGGCCGAGCATCCAGAGGTTGGCGAGATTTCTGAACGCATTGTGACCGACGCCACTCTTTCCCCCGTGTCACAGGCTGCCATCTCACCCAAGATCACCGCACCGGTGCGCGAGTTTTACGTACAGCGCGGCTCGAAAGTAAAAGCCGGACAGCTGCTCGCGGTGCTGGAGAATCGCGACCTCAGCGCTCAGGCTCTAGACAACAAGGGTCAGTATGCCGCGGCGCAGGCGTCTTTCGATATGCAGACGAAGGCGCAAGTGCCAGAGGATTACCGCAAGGCTGAGTTGGATGTGGCCCAGGCCAAGGCGCAGCTTGAGTTACAGCAGCAGATTGTTGCATCGCGCAAGAAACTTCTCGCCGAAGGAGCCATCCCCGGCAGGGACTACGACACGGCGGCCGCGGCCCTGGTACAGGCGCAGGCTTCCTACGATGTAGCGCAGAACCACCTGGACTCGCTGAAAGCCGTAAGCCGTGCGGCTGCGCTCGAACAGGCGGGCGGCCAACTCTCATCCGCCAAAGGAAAATACCTGGCCTCCGAGGCTCAAGTCTCCTATTCCGAAGTGCACAGTCCGATTACGGGGGTCGTCACCGATCGCCCTCTTTTCCCTGGTGAAACCGCAAACTCCGGCAGTCCGCTCATTACCGTGATGGATACCTCTTCACTCCTCGCAAAAGTCCACCTTTCGCAGACGGTGGCGCAGCGGCTGAAGGTCGGCGACGCTGCTTCAATCGTGATTCCTGGGACAGATAGCCCTGTGCCGGCGAAAGTCTTCTTGATCAGTCCGGCGCTAGATCCCGGCAGTACCACCCTGGAGGTGTGGATTCGGTTAGATAACCGCAAGGGGAAATACAAAGCGGGCACCCCGGCAACAATCTCTATTAAGGGAACTGCGGTTGCGAAGGCGGTAAAGGTGCCGATGTCCGCGGTGCTCACCGCCGCAGACGGCACAAAGTCCGTGATGTTGGTTGGGCCCGATGGCGCTGCTCACAAACAGATTGTGCAACTCGGCATCACTGACGGTGAGGATGTGCAGGTGACCCAGGGACTGAGTGGACCGGAGACAGTCATCACCACGGGCGCCTACGGGCTCGATGACGGAACAAAAGTGAAGGTCGGTAAGGTGGGCGAAGATGAGGATAAGGCAGGCGGAGAGGCGAAGTGACGGAACCTTCTCAACCGCCCCACGCAGAGGAAACCTTCTGGCTCGTCCGCTATCGCGGTTCCATTTTCTTTTTCCTCATCGTGCTCTCGCTAGCCGGGATTTATGCGGCAGAGCAGGTTCCCATCTCAGTATTCCCCGAGACTAACTTTCCTCGCGTGGTCATTGGCATCGACAACGGCGTAATGCCGGTCGAGCAGATGCAGGTCACCATCACCAAGCCGATCGAAGATGCCGTTAATTCGGTTCCCGGTCTGGTCACGGTTCGCTCCACCACAAGCCGCGGGTCGGCTGAAGTGAGTCTGTTCTTCGACTGGAGCGTCGATATGTTCCGCACGCTTCAACTAGTCGACGCAGCCGTCAGCAAGGCGCGGCAGACTCTTCCGGCCACTGCAATCATCACGACGAATCGTCTTACGTTCGCCACTTTTCCGATTCTTGGTTACAGTCTTACGTCCGACCGGCTGTCGCAAACCCAGCTCTGGGAGTTGGCCACGTATGAGCTCAAGCCGCCGCTGAACCGGGTCGCGGGAGTCAGCACGATCACGGTGCAAGGCGGCAAAGTTCCAGAGTTTCACATCGTGCCTAACATGGCGCGAATGCAGACCGCCGGCGTGACGATTCTCGACCTGGTCAACGCCGTGCAAGCATCGAACATCATCGACTCGCCGGGACTCTACGAAGCGAATCATCAGTTGATACTCGGCCTGGTCGGTGCGCAAGCGCACGACGCCGATCAGTTGGGCCGGCTGGTGGTGAAAATAACGGCGGCCGGAGTGGCCGTCCGGGTCGCGGACGTTGCAACCGTGCAGAACGGAGTGTTGCCCGTCTATACCGCTGTTACCGCAAATGACAGCGCAGCTGTTCTTCTGAATGTCGCGCGCCAACCCTCCAGCAATACCGTGGCTGTAGCCGACGCGATCGCAGAAAAAGTTCAGCAACTCCGCAAGACTCTGCCGGCGGGCGTACGTCTCGAACCTTACTACGATCAGTCAGAGTTGGTGCGGGAGAGTATTCGGAGCGTCCGCGATGCCATCCTCATCGGACTTGTGCTCGCATGCATCATCCTGTTTCTTTTTCTGAGCGACTGGACGTCATCGCTGGTCGCGGGCCTGGTCATTCCTGTCACTGTGGCGATCACCATCCTGTTTTTATGGGTGATCGGACAAAGCTTCAACCTGATGACGCTTGGCGGACTCGCAGCTGCGATTGGATTGGTGATCGACGATGCGATTGTGGTGGTGGAGAATATCGTCTCGCATCGAGACCGGGGCCAGACTCGCGGCGCCGCAGCTCGTCTTGCGTTGCGCGAGATCGCTTTGCCTCTTGTGGGATCGACTGTCACACCTGTCGTTGTCTTTCTGCCACTGGTCTCGGTCACAGGGGTCACAGGGAGCTTCTTTCGCGCCCTCGCGATCACGATGAC
>DATHMS010000011.1:0-13393 GCA_035486795.1 Candidatus Sulfotelmatobacter sp.
TTCGCCGTAACCCGCGAACGCATCCGCCAGATCGAAGCCAAAGCGCTGCGTAAGCTGAGGCACCCATCGAGGTCGCGGAAATTAAGGGCGTTTATGGATGGAGTTAGGGACTAAAGGGTTCAGCCGCGAAGCGGCGAAAGAATGCCGCCCAGGGCGCAAGCCCTGGGTTTTCTTTCGAAGGCGGGAATCAAGCCCGGAAGGGGCGGAAGACCCGGTATCGCTGTCAGACTAATCCACGAAATCCTACTCCTCCTGCTCAGTAGCCGGCCACAAGCCTTATCCGCCCGGCACGTTTGATTTTCTGGCGGCTTATGTTGTCTTCGAAGACGCCTGGTACATCATTCCTGCGGAAAAGATCCTGGGCATGGACTGCATAGCGCTTCATTCCCGTAACTCCAATTAGGAAGAGTACCGTGGGGCTTGGCACCTGCTAGATCCTGATCCGAACTGCACGATAGGGCCAATCGATATTCACGGCTGCGCGGAAGAGTTCTCATCCGACTGGATTGAATGAAGGCACTCTTTTCCTCAGGCTTCCACAAGGAAGGCTCATCGTCCACAGTTTCTGCACAAAAGGGAGATATTTTTCGATTGCGGCCTGAGGCGATCTGCCGCAGAGTGGTTGCATCGAAAACGTGGAATTCTCAAAGCTTGCCGGATGATGAATGCAGTGACACCGGTGGCAGCCGGCAATTCTCGAGGGTGAATTGCCGGGGGAAATTGGAAACGCGCGAGAGCGCGTACCGGTTGCCCGGGCTTTGCGGCCTTCCTCTACAGTCCGCTCTTTGAGCAGGCTGGACCACTGGCCCAACGCAGGGGATGCAGAGCGGTGATTCTCAGAATCATGATTCTGCAGCCAGTACTGGTAAATGCGGCACTCCTGAACGCCGCAGACCAGAACCGTCGTCCCGACGCTCCTAGCGGCGGGAAGGCAAGACGAGAGATCCACGAAACGATGCGGCTCGGGTGGCTGGCCCGGGCCGCATTTGTTTTTGGGGGAGCTCTTCCTCCGGATTTGGCGCGGGCCTGCGCGGATCTATGCGGATAACCGAATTTGTCGATCGGATGGCGCTATTTTCTGTTTAAGGACCTGTTTTCTCGGGGCTTCCACAGTTTATTGGCGAGCCTTCACAGCTTCTGCACAATTCATTTTGCGCTTCGCTTTGTCTTCGCTTATCCTAGCTGAGAGTTTCGGACACAGTGTTGTACGCAACGTTGCACGGAATTATGGCGACCACTGACTACAGCATCAGCACTCTTCCGGCGAACGTAGAAGCGGAGCGCTCGATTCTAGGCGCGATCCTGCTCGACAACTTTGCTTATAACCAGGCGGCGGAGCATCTGCGAATCGAGGATTTCTCGCTGGATTCGCACCGGCGGATTTATGGGCGGATGGTCGATCTGGCGGAGTCGTCGCGGCCGATCGACATGATCACGCTGATCGAGGAACTGGATCGGCACAAGGATCTGCAGGCGATCGGCGATGTGGGTTATGTGTCGAGCCTGTTGGATGGGGTGCCGGACCGGCCGAGCATTGAGCATTACGTCAAGATTGTGCGCGACAAGGCGCTGCTGCGCGGACTGATTCATGCGGCCAATACGGCGATTGCGCGGGCCGCTGATCAGTCCGATACGGCCGAGGAGGTGCTCAGCGATGCTGAGGCTGCGATCTTCCAGCTTTCTGAGAAGCGTATTGGGCGCGGCTTTCTGGGGGTGCAGGAAATCGTCCGCGAGTCGTTTGGATCGGTCGATGCACTGCTGCAACGCGGGCAGCGCATTACGGGACTGGCCACGCACTACGAAAATCTTGACGAGATGACCAGTGGGCTGCAGCGTTCGGAACTGGTGATCATCGCGGCGCGGCCTTCCATGGGCAAGACGGCGTTCGCCATGAACATCGCCGAGAACGCCGCGATCAAGGATCAGCAGGTAGTGGGAGTGTTTTCGCTGGAAATGTCGCGCGAGGCGCTGCTACTGCGGCTGCTGTGTTCGACGGCGGAAGTGGATGCGCACAAGATGCGCACCGGTTCGCTGTGGCAGGACGATACCAAGAAGCTGGTGCGGGCCATGGAGCAATTGGCACATGCGCCGATTTTTATCGACGACACTCCTGGAATCGCGCTGAGCGAGATGCGGGCCAAGGCGCGGCGACTGAAGCAATCGCAGGGCAGGCTTGACCTGATTATCGTGGACTATCTGCAACTCATGTCGGGCGGGAGCAAGCGCTACGAAAACCGCACCCAGGAAGTGTCGGCGATTTCGCGGGGATTGAAGGCGCTGGCCAAGGAACTCAGCGTGCCGGTGGTGGCGCTCTCGCAGTTGAGCCGCGCGCCGGAGAGCCGCGGCGGCGATCATCGCCCGCAACTCTCCGATTTGCGGGAGTCGGGATCGATCGAGCAGGACGCCGATCTGGTGATGTTCATTTTCCGGGAAGAAGTTTACAAACAGGACGACCTCGATTTGCAGGGGAAGGCTGAAATTATGATCTCCAAGCAGCGCAACGGACCGACGGGCAAGCTTATGTTGGCCTTCCGCAAAAGCTGCACCAGGTTTGAGATGATGGCCGAAGGCGGATTGGACCCCGAGGAGTGAGTCCAAGGGGTACAGGAATGCCTGTAGTTTTTCGCGATAAGTACCTTAGGTGCTTTGGTTTGCGGTTCAGCTGGCGTGCTGTGGAAAAGCTTGTGGAATTGGTGGCTGCGAGAAAAATGTCTACCGGTAAAGATTTGTCAACTTTTGGCTGCGGCAAGTTTTCCGCCTCCTAAGGCTCTGAATAGTAACCAGTTAGGCAATTCACTCGGCATTAACAGAGGTTTGACCCGCGAGAAGCCAACTCATTCCAGCTTTGGAGATTTGCACATTTTAGGGTTCCTAGCGTTTTCGATTTTGCCCTGCCGGGTCGAGGAAAAGCCGCTCAATTGCTGTCTTCGCCGACCTTCAGCACGGCCAGGAATGCTTCCTGGGGGATATCGACGCGGCCGATGCGTTTCATGCGCTTTTTGCCTTCTTTTTGTTTCTCCAGCAGCTTGCGTTTGCGGGAAATATCGCCGCCGTAGCACTTGGCGATCACGTTCTTGCGGATGGCCGAGACGGTCTCGCGGGCGATGACTTTGGAGCCGATGGATGCCTGGATCGCAACTTCGAACATTTGCCGGGGAATGAGCTGGCGCATTTTCGATACCAGCAGTTTGCCGCGCTCGTAGGCGAAATCGCGATGGACGATGATGGAAAGTGCGTCCACGGGTTCGCCGGCGACGAGGATGTCGAGCTTGACCATGGGCGATTCCCAGTAATCTGCCAGGTGGTAGTCGAGCGAGGCGTAACCGCGGGAGACTGACTTCAGGCGATCGTAAAAATCGAGCACGATTTCGTTCAGCGGTAACTCATAGTGCAACATCACGCGCGATGAACTGACGTACTCGAAGGTCTTTTGCTTGCCGCGCTTGTCCTCGACCAGCTTCAGGATTCCGCCAACGTACTCTTCGTTGGTGAGGATCGTTGCGAGGATGACTGGCTCTTCCACCTTGGCGATCTCGCTGGGATCGGGCCAGCGCGAGGGGTTGTCGACTTCAATCAGAACGCCGTCGGTCTTGGTGATTTTGTAGCGCACGCCGGGAGCGGTGGTGATGAGTTCGAGAGCAAACTCTCGCTCCAGGCGCTCCTGAATGATCTCCATGTGGAGCAGGCCCAGGAAGCCGCAACGGAAGCCGAAACCAAGGGCTACGGAACTTTCCGGTTCGAAAAAGAAAGACGAATCATTCAGCCGCAGTTTTTCAAGTGCTTCGCGCAGCCGGGTGTGCTCATGAGCGTCCACGGTGTAGAGTCCGGCGAAGACCATGGGCTTGATTTCTTCGAAGCCGGGGAGCGCTTCGAAGGCGGGATTGGCGTCGTCGGTGATGGTGTCACCGATTTTTGTGTCGGCAACATTCTTGATGTTGGCGATGAGGAATCCGACTTCGCCAGCTTTCAGTTCGTCGATTTCCATGGGCTTGGGGCACTGCACGCCGAGAGTTTCAGCGTCGAAGGTTGTGCCGTTCGACCAGAGACGAATTCTCTGGCCCTTGCGCAGCGTGCCCTGGAAGACGCGGGTGAGGATGACCACGCCGCGATAGGCGTCGAACCAGGAATCGAAAATGAGCGCCTGGAGACGGCTGTCAGGATTGCCTTTGGGCGGTGGAATGCGCTTCACAATGGCTTCCAGCACGTCGGGCACGCCTTGGCCGGTCTTGGCGCTGATGAGGACGGCATCGGACGCGTCGAGGCCGACGGCGCTTTCGATCATTTCCTTGGTGCGCGGGATGTCGGCGCTCTGCAGGTCGATCTTGTTGATGACGGGAATGATTTCAAGGCCATTATTAATGGCAAGGTAGGCGTTGGCGAGGGTTTGGGCTTCAACGCCCTGGGAGGCGTCGACTATGAGCAACGCGCCTTCGCACGAGGCCAGCGATCTAGAGACCTCGTAGGAAAAGTCGACGTGTCCGGGGGTGTCGATCAGGTTGAGTTGGTAGGTGTGGCCGTCGTGGGCTGTGTACATCATGCGGACTGCATGCGCTTTGATGGTGATGCCGCGCTCGCGCTCAAGGTCCATGGAGTCGAGCACCTGAGCCTGCATCTCGCGCGCGGTGAGGGATCCGGTCAGCTCCAGAAGGCGATCCGCCAGCGTGGATTTACCGTGGTCGATATGCGCGATGATGGCAAAGTTGCGGAGGAAAGGGGCGTCCATAGATTCAGTTGCCAGTTGCCAGCGGTCAGTTGCCAGTTAGATCGGACGAGACTGGCAGCCTAGGCCTGGCAACTGCTCTTGAGAAGCTGCAGGCTAATCTTTGATTTTAGCAGGCGGGGAGATTTCTCAGTTTCGAGAGCAGTTTCGGGTTCCTGTGTGAGTCTGGGCTTGGATAGCGTCTTAAGATCTTTAACCACAGGGGGCACGGGGTCACACAGGGTAAGGCTTGGGCTTTCTCTTGGGCGGACTGTTGCTTTCTTCGGTAGAATCCTGCCTTGCGGTTAGGGGGAAAGAATCATGCGCAAACTGGTAGTTGCCATCCTCTTGATTTTTGGTTGCTCCGTCGCCGCGGTATGCCAGACTCTCTCGCCACAGGTGCGCGGGTTTGTGAAGGTTGATTCGCCGGTTGTGGCTCTAACTCACGTGCGCGTGATTGATGGTACGGGTGCGGCGGCGCGGGAGGACCAGACCGTTGTGATCTCCAAAGGGAAGATCGAATCGATCTCCGATGCGGCTTCGGCGAATGTCTCCAAAGATGCACAGGTGCTCGACCTGCATGGATACAGCGTTATTCCCGGCCTGGTCGGCATGCACGATCACCTTGTCTACCCCATGGGAAATGGCATTTTCGGCGAAATGGCGTTCAGCTTTCCGCGCCTGTACCTGGCTGGCGGCGTGACGACTATCCGCACCACGGGGGCGCTCGAGCCTTACACTGATCTTGAACTCAAGAAGCAGATTGACAAGGGCGAAACGCCTGGACCGAAGATTCATGTTACCGGACCTTATCTTGAGGGACCGGGCACTTTCGCAGTGCAGATGCACGAACTCACCGGGCCTGACGACGCGACGAAGACTGTCAATTTCTGGTTGGACCAGGGCGTCGACAATTTCAAGGCGTACATGTTCATCACTCCGGCGGAACTGTCAGCCGCGGTGGCTGCGGCGCATAAGCGCGGGGCCAAGGTTACGGGGCATCTTTGCTCGATTGGTTTTCGGGAAGCTGCTGCTATCGGCATCGACGACCTGGAACATGGTTTGCTCGTCGATACGGAATTCTTTCCCTGGAAGAAGCCGGGCGAGTGTCCGGAGAACCTTGATTATGAATTCCTTTCCAAGCTGGACGTGCAGAGTGGGCCGCTGCATGACACGATCGTCGATCTGGTTCAACATCACGTCGCAGTTACGTCGACGCTTCCAGTGTTTGAACTGTTCGTGCCCGGACGACCCACGATCGAGCAGCGCGTTCTCGATGCGCTGTCGCCGGACGCGCGTAGCGCATTGCTCAACAACAAGGTACGCACGAGCGACACAAATTCGATCCGGCAGCGTTATCACAGTGACGCTTCTCCCTTCGCCGCCGCTTTCAAGAAGGAGATGGAATTTGAGCATGCCTTTGCGCAGGCTGGGGGTGTGCTGCTGGCGGGGTTGGATCCGACCGGCATGGGAGGGGTGATCGCTGGTTTTGGAGATCAGCGTGAAGTCGAGTTGTTGGTGGAAGCTGGATTCACGCCGGTGGAGGCAATTCACATCGCGACCGCGAACGGGGCGCAGTTCCTGGGGGAGCTGGATCGTATAGGAACAATCGCTGTCGGCAAGCAAGCTGACTTGGTTGTGATCAAGGGCGATCCGTCTAAGAAGATCGAGGACATCGAGAATGTGGAGACTGTATTCAAAGACGGGATCGGCTACGATTCGGCGAAGCTGATTGAAGCGGTGCGCGGGGTGGTTGGGAGCCGATGAAGTGCAGTGCCCAGTGGTCAGTGTTCAGCGGGCAGTAGAAGCCTTTAGAATCTGATCTGCATGATTGTTCTTGCTTCTGCCTCGCCTCGCCGCCAGGAGTTGCTGCGCAACGCGGGGATTCCGTTTTCGGTGCAGCCCGCTGACATCGATGAAAGGCCGCTCGCCGGTGAATCACCGCGAGCTTGCGCCGAGCGGCTGGCGCGCGGAAAGGCACTGGCAGTTTTTCAGAGCCGGCCGTTGGATTATGTTCTCGGCGCCGACACGATCGTTGTGGTTCGTGACACCATCCTCGGTAAACCTCGCGATAAAGACGATGCCGCACGCATGTTGCGAATGTTGTCGGGGCGTACGCACGAAGTGATCACCGGAGTTTGCGTTGCAGAGCCAGTGGCCGGTGGTCAGTGGTCAGCGGCCAGTAACGGCAACGCGCCGACTGCTTCCGAGAGCACGCTCGTGACCATGGGCCAGTTGTCTGATGAGGAAATCCGCGACTACGTTGCCACCGGGGAACCCATGGATAAGGCGGGAGCGTATGCTATTCAAGGTATGGCTTCACGCTGGATTCCGCGCATCGAAGGCGACTACAGCAATGTGGTGGGACTGCCGGTGGCGCTGGTTTATCGCGTGCTGCGAGAGCTTGGAGCGCTCTGAAGGCGATTTTCTTTGGATTGCAGCTTCAGCTAGGACTTCTTTTCCTCTTTTTCCTTCTTTGGTTCTTCCCCGTCTTTCATTGCGGCCTTGAAGTTGCGGATGCCTTCGCCGATACCTTTGCCGACAGCGGTAAACTTGCTGGTCCCGAAGAGCAGAAGGGCGATGGCTATTACTAACAGCCAATGCAGAGGTGAAAATTCACCCATAACTCCTCCAAAGGTCATTCGGGCGTTCCGAACGCGGCGCGGATCGGCGGAACTGCCTGTAAAAAGTCTAGGCTATGACAACTGCAGAGTCAAAACAATGTGGGCGGCGAATTCGTTCCGCAGCCGAACGAATGCCTGGTGCTCACCAAGTTGACCTCTCGAGGTCTATTCTCAAAGGCATGGGTTTCCGGAGGTCCACGGTGATTCACAAGAGTTGCGTTCTGATGATGGCATTGCTGGTTTCGTGCGGGACGGTCTCGCTCATTTCTGCTCAAGGGGCGATGCAGGCGGCGTCCACTCCGCAGGGCGAGCATCGCAAGACCAGCGAACCCTACACGGGAGACCTTTCGATTTTCGACTCCCCCGGGCGAGATGAGCGCCTGCAGGTGAATCGCGTGATGGACATTCTAGGCATCAAGGCGGGGAAGGCGGCGGCGGATATTGGAGCCGGGTCAGGCTGGTTCACGGTACGAGCGGCGCGGCGCGTGGGCGAGGGCGGCGTGGTTTATGCGGTGGACATCAATCCGGATTCGATTCGCTATGTCGACGCTCGCGCGCAAAAGGAGCAGTTGCGCAATGTGAAGACCATCCTCAGCAAAGCTGACGACCCGATGCTACCCGCAGGTGCGGTGGATGCGGTTCTGATGCTGAAGACGTATCACGAAGTTGCGGAACCGGTTGCTCTCTTGCGGAACCTGCGGGCAGCGCTTCGTGCCGGTGCCAAGGTGGGGATCATCGACCGCGATGGTAATGGCGAGAACCATGGGGTGAGCCGCGACGTCGTGCTCCGCGAATGTGCGCAAGCGGGCTACCGGTTGCTCGAGCAGTATGACTTTGTGAAGGGCGACAAGATGGATTACTTCCTGGTCTTGGTTCCCAGAGAATAGCGCTCGGCAGAGTAGTTTCTTCGAATTCTAAGCTCCTCAGACTTCCTCGATCATTCCTGCGAGTAACAGTGCGCGCCGCGGCAATTCGGAAATGACGATGAATTCGTGGACCGCGTGTGCGCCTTCGCCTACACCGCCCATGCCATCAAGCGTTGGGATGCCCATGCCGGCCGTGAAGTTGCCGTCAGAGCCCCCGCCCACTGCGGCCTCTTCGAGCTTCCATCCCACCTGGCGAGCGATTGCCTGGGCTTTCTTGTAGAGTGCCGCTACTCCCGCGGTTCGCTCCATCGGGAGGCGGTTGATACCGCCCGTCATCTCGAGTTTGCAATGCTTGTCGAATGGTTTGAGGGAGCGCAACTTGCGGTCAAGGCCGGTGGCTTGCTTCGCGCTTTTGATACGGACATCTATGCCGGCGGATGCTTCGGCTGCGATCACATTGGTGCGCGTTCCGCCCTGAACCACACCCGAGTTTACTGACACGCCTTGCCGCAAATTGTTCAGCTTGGCGACCGCCGCGATCTGGCGTGCCAGCTCAAGAATGGCACTGTGGCCCTTGCCGGGATCGAGTCCGGCATGCGCGGCGACGCCTTTGACGCAAAGGTTATATTCACCGACGCCCTTGCGAGCGGTCTTGACGGCGCCTCGTAGTCCGGCGGCAGGTTCGAGCACGAGCACTCCGGCAGACTCCTTGGCCAGTGCCTCGGTGATCTTCCGCGAAGAGTGGCTGCCCACTTCTTCGTCGGAGACCAGAAAAACCGTGACCTGGCGAGGCAGGGCGCCGTGCCATGTTTGCAGCGCTTTAATGGCATGGAGCATGAGCGCAATGCCTGACTTCATGTCGAGGACGCCCGGTCCGCGCAGGCGGCCATTTTCGATTTTGCAGGGCATCCCAGCCAGCGTGCCCAGGGGATAGACCGTGTCGTAGTGCCCGAGCAGAAGAACCGGTCGGCGATCGGCTGCTCCCAGGTGAGAAGGCCCGCCGAAATCAATTTGCAAACTGTTGCCGAAGTCGTTGCTGGGGTGGAGTCGAGCCCGTCCGCCGAGCGCTTCAAATTTGAGCGCGAGAAAGGTCGCGATGCGGTCGACCGCCGGCTTGTTATCGCTGGGAGACTCGATTTCGACGAGTTCACGAATCGTGTCGACCATTCGATCCAGATGTTGTGAGAAATAGCGCAGGCGATCGTCCCACGCGGGCTGGGTATTACCTGCTGACGATTTTCCTGTTTTCTTAGTGGGCACAATTTCCTTTTGCTGGGCGGGGTTGCCGGGTCCGCCGTGAAGGCAACGCGGTACAGTATAATCTTCAGGCTGATTGGGGCGAACTATGATTCAGAGCACTCCACTTGTGACCGACGTTGCCCCATCCAAGACGGGGCTGGATATTCACGAGATCCTGAAAATTCTGCCGCACCGCTATCCTTTTCTGCTGATCGATCGAGTCCTGGAACTGAAGCGTAAAGAGCGCATTGTGGCCATCAAGAACGTCAGCATCAATGAACCCTTCTTCAGCGGTCATTTTCCCGGATTGCCCATTATGCCGGGCGTGCTCATTGTGGAGGCCATTGCTCAGGCCGGAGGCGCGTTGCTGCTTACCGAACTGGAAGATCGCAGTGGCAAGCTGATGGTCTTTACCGGAATCGAACGCGCCAAGTTTCGCCGTCCCGTGAGTCCTGGCGACCAGCTGAGGATTGAGGTGGAAGTAAAAGGATGGCGCGTCATCCCGCGCATGATCGCGGCGAAGATGCAGGGTTTCGCGTATGTTGCGGGTAAGCGCGTGGCGGAAGCGACGGTGTCATGCCAGCTCATCGACAGTTCGCGCGGACGCGGCGATGCCCCGGAGGACAATGGCGACGCTGAGCAATGAACTGCAATCGGGCAGCTAGTGCAAATCAGTCCATTCAGTCCATTCCTGATGATGCAGTGACTCAATCATGAGTGTTCATCCCACCGCTATCATCGATCCGCGAGCTAAAGTGCCAGCATCGTGCAAGGTCGGTCCCTACTGCGTGATCGGTGCCGAGGTCGAACTCGGCGAGGGCTGCCGTTTGGTGTCACACGTGGCCATGGAAGGGCCGACGAGAATCGGCGCCGATAACGCGTTCTTTCCGTTCTGTGCCGTGGGCATGGATCCACAGGATACTTCCTACAAAGGCGAGCCGACGCGGCTGGAGATTGGCGACCACAACGAGATTCGCGAGTGCGTCACCATCAGCCGCGGCACCGTGAAAGGCGGCGGACTCACTCGCGTCGGCAGCCACACGCTGATCATGGCCTACGCGCACATCGGACACGACAGCGTGATCGGCGACCACTGCATGCTGGTGAATGGTGCGACGCTGGGCGGGCACGTGACCGTGGACGAGTGGGCAGTGGTGGGCGCGCTTTGCCCGGTGCATCAGTTTGTGCGCATCGGCGCTCACGCCTATGTCGGCGGCGGCACTACGATTACCCAAGATGTTCTGCCGTTTTCCATGACATCAGCGGCGCGCGATACGCACGCGTATGGGATGAATAAAGTAGGCCTTGAGCGCCGGGGCTTTTCGAAAGAACGAGTCCGCAAGATTCATCATGCTTATAAGACTCTGCTGGCGTCGAAAAGGAACACTTCGCAGGCGCTGGAGAAGCTGAAGTCTGAGCCGGATCGCGGGGAGGACGTGGACCTGCTGATCCGGTTTATCGAGGGGGCGGAGCGGGGGATCATCAAGTAGGCGTCAGCCGCCGCCGCTTCCATCGGGAACGCCAGGATCCGATCAGTGATCCGGTCAATGACGTGCTGCTATGAAGGCATCGCACCATGGGCTGGACCCGCGAGTGGCCTTGGTTTTGCACCCATGATTAGCAGCCAGAGCATGAACAGCTGTTCGCCAAAATGGAATGGGCGCATCCATCGGTGGGCGAGTGCCCCATAGTGTGGCAGAACTAACGACGTAAGACTGCTTATCAGAAAGGCGAAGCAATTCAGCATCAGCGCCACCCCGAGGATGCGGGGAAGAAAGCCCGACCGGTACACCAGAAGCCCAAGCGGAAACAGCCAAAGGCCCCAAAATATTCCGGCGACATCAAATCCATACCCATGCACATTGAGGAACAGCATAGCCAGTGCATCGCGTTGAGGCTGGTCAAACGAGGAGAGGAAATTGGCTCCCTGTACCAGGACAAGGGCGGCGATAGCGTTCAGCTCATTCAGAAATGCGATCGGGGTTGCGACCAAGATCAAAGTCAACATGCACAAGGCGTTCCGGCTGTTAACCGCCTTGAGCAAGTCATATAGAGCCAGAGCGACAAAAACAAATAGAGCTTCGCCGATGAGGTGCGCAGCAATGCCCAGACGAAACAGTGTCTCGGAGGCGGCGATGTTCCGGGCGGTCTCCACCGCATTCCCGTTCACGATCAGCTTGCTGGGAACGTACAAGAGGCCAAAGATGCCCACGATTGACGCGAGCACGTATAGCAAGCCTGCGATCCTGCCTGGGTTGGTGAAGCGCATAGATCCCCCGGAAGTCCTAGGGCTAGGATACGGCGACGGCTGCCCACTGGTTCCACCGAGAAGCTTAGTCTCTTGTGTCAAACGACGGATGGTAGTGATAGATGCTGCGGGCCCGGGATCGACAGCTCGATGAAAAGCTAAATGCTAGACTGGCTCCGGATCTTTCTGTCGGGATCTGTCTCATGTCCTCCCAAAGTGGAAAAATCGGCGTCATTGCGGGCAACGGCAAGTTCCCGCTCCTTCTGCTCGACGCCGCTCGCGCCCAGGGTTACGAGGTCGTTGTGGCTGCGATCAAGGAGGAAGCATCTTCTGAGATCGAGTCGCACGGTGCGGCTTCGGTTCACTGGCTTTCTCTGGGCGAGCTTTCGAAGCTGATCGAAACTTTCCAGCGGGAAGGTGTGCGGCGCGCCATCATGGCGGGGCAGGTGAAGCACAAGCAGATTTTCTCCGCCATCCGGCCCGATTGGCGGCTGGCCAGGCTTTTGCTCTCGCTGACCACGCGCAACACTGACAGTCTACTGGGCGCAGTCGCCAAGGTTCTGGCCGAGGAGGGCATCACTCTGGAGAGTTCAACTGGGCTGCTGGAACCGCTGCTGGCGAAGCCGGGAACGCTTACACTCCGCGCGCCCACCGAACAGGAACGCAAGAGCATCGACTACGGCCGCACCGTGGCCCGCCAGCTGGCGCAGTATGACATTGGCCAGACCGTTGTTATCGCCGAATCGGCTTGCGTGGCGGTCGAAGCCATGGAGGGCACCGACGCCGCCATTGAGCGTGCCGGGCACATTATGAGTTCGCTGCGCGGAGATGCATCCACGCTCAGCCGCGCCCTCACGGTGGTGAAGATCGCCAAGCCTAATCAGGATATGCGCTACGATGTTCCCGTGATCGGAGTGAAGACTATCGAAGTGATGCAGGCGGCAGGAGCAACCTGCCTTGCTATAGATGCGGGAAAGTGCCTGCTGCTCGATGGAAAGAAGCTTCTCGACGCGGCGAATGCTGCCGGAATCACAGTGGTAGCGGACCTGGCGTGACCTGACAGCTCTCTAAATTCCACAAATCTGCTGACTGATAATTTCTGAGGAAGGAAACGAGGATATGACCTCTTCAAACTCCGAACCCGCTCTGATCGCCGAACAGCTTCGCCGTGCCTTCGAGGGTGATGCCTGGCATGGTCCTGCTCTGCTTGAGCTGCTGTGGGGTGTGGATGCTGCCACGGCTGCGGCTCATCCACTTCCCGATGTTCATAGCATCTGGGAGCTGGTGCTGCACGTGGCGGCGTGGGACGTTGCTGCCTGCCGCCGATTGGACGGGGAGAAAGTGCAGCTCACGGGTACGGCAAATTTCCCCCACGTTCCGAGACCTACCAAAGCCTCGTGGCGCAAAGACGTTGCCCAGGTGAAGCGACACCACGATGTCCTGGTAAGAACGGTCGCGGCCTTACCCGAATCGCGCCTGCGCGAGCGCGTTCCGGGCAAAAAGTACGATTTCTATCACATGCTGCACGGAGTCGCACAACATGAGCTGTACCACGCCGGGCAGATTGCCATCTTGAAGAAGATGCAGTCGCGAGCCGCAAAGTAGAAGCGGTCAAGCGAGCAGGGTTAGAAGCTCACCACTGTTTGAAGATCACCCCCACGGCGGCCACAATCATCGCGAACCCGACGGCATGGTTCCAGCGCACGGGCTGCTTCAG
>DATHMS010000012.1:0-5926 GCA_035486795.1 Candidatus Sulfotelmatobacter sp.
CGCGAGTGGATTCAGCATTGGGCACGGGATGTCCGCCCCGAAAATAGCGGAAGCCGCGTATCTGCGCCGATGGCTCAACCGGACACGCCACAATTCCCTCCAGCGCAGACTCGCCGACCTGCTGCGCGAGGGCTTCAACCATTGTGTGTCCGGCCTTGCCGATGGAGATTACCAGGACGCGCGAATAAGAATCGAGATGGTAAAGATCTTCGCAGACGCGCAATACACCACGCTCGCAGTGCACGTGCCGCGAAAACGCGTTCGCAATCGAGGCCTCGGCCAGCGCGTGGCGAAAGGTCTCGCGAACGATGCGGCGCATTTGGTGGAACTGCGATTCACGGTCAGCGTCGGACATGAGCAAGATTATATGAACAGGATCATAAAGACGGTTCTCGCACAAATTCTTGTCGCACCCAACCTTCAATCGTCTCCCGCAGTTCCCGCAACCGTCCCTCGAAAAAATGGTCTCCGCCTTCAATCAGCACAAGTTTCTTCGGCTCCGGGATCGACGCAACAAGAGTCTCCAGCTTCGCCCGCGGACCGAATTGATCGCGCGCACCGCTGACAAACAATTTCGGCTTGAGGCAGTTCTGCAGAAAGTCAAATGTGTAAACGCGCGGCGCTTCCGCATCTTCGGCAACAGGAACCGCCGGAACTCCGACGCCGATCAACGCCTTCACCCGATCATCGGGACATGCGGCTCGCAAACCGACTACCGCGCCGAAGGAGAATCCTGCAAACAGCAGCGGCAGGTGGAACTCCGCGTCCAGCCAGTCGAGAGCGGTGCGAACATCTTCAACTTCGCCGTTGCCGTGATCGTGTTCGCCCTGGCTGAGTCCGGCGCCGCGAAAGTTGAAGCGCAGCACGGGAAAACCCAAAGCATTCAGCGCCTTCATGGTATGGAACACAACCTTGTTATGCAGCGTTCCGCCAAACAGCGGGTGCGGATGGCAAACGATTGCGGCACGAGTCGCATTTTCGGAACCGGCATTGAGCAACGCTTCCAGTCTTCCCGCTGGGCCTTCAAGGAAAAGCGATCGGATGGTTGAAGATGGCGCGATCACAGTATTCAGATTACATGATCGCTTCAAATCGCTGTGGCCCTGAACGCAGTAGGTTATTCTCTTGCCATGGACGCTATTACACTTACGCGGCAACTGGTCGATATCGAATCCATTACGGGCAATGAAGCCACGGTTGGAAACTATCTCTACGGTGAACTTTGCCGCATTGGCTACCAGACGCGGCGAATGCCGGTGGAAGAGAATCGCTTCAACGTTTATGCCACGTCCGCGGAAGAGCCGCGTCCAGCGGTGGTTTTCTCCACGCATATGGATACCGTTCCTCCTTTCATTCCCTCATCCGAAGACGTTAGCCGCATTTACGGGCGAGGCTCCTGCGACGCCAAAGGCATTATCGCGGCGCAGATCGCGGCCGCGGAACGGTTGCGCCAGCAGGGTATTTACGTCGGACTGTTGTTTGTGGTGGGCGAAGAGCGCGACAGTCTGGGCGCACAAGCGGCCAATGAGTTCGCGGCGAGTCAGCCAGCGCATGCATGCAAGTATCTGGTCAACGGCGAACCGACCGAGAACCGCATCGCGCTGGCTTCGAAAGGGACGCTGCGGGTTGAGGTTACCGCTTCGGGACGCATGGCGCATTCGGCTTATCCTGAACTTGGCGAATCTGCAATCGACAAGCTGCTCGACGCTCTCGCGCGGCTGCGCGCGATGCGTTTGCCAACGGACGAGGAAGTTGGTGCTTGCACGCTGAACATTGGATTGATTGAGGGTGGTCGAGCGCCGAATGTAATTCCTGATTACGCGCATGCGGACTTGCTTTATCGGCTAATTGGTCCGTCGCAGGATCTGCGGCGGCAGATTCTTGAGACCGCTGGCAATTCGGTGAAGGTTGAATTCCCGCTGGAACTTCCCTTCATGCGCTTTCGCACAGTTGATGGATTGCCGACCATGATTGCGGCGTTTACTACTGACATTCCTAAGCTGACGAACTGGGGCGAGCCGCTGCTGATTGGTCCGGGATCGATTCATGTCGCTCATACGGACGGCGAGTTTATCGAGAAGAAACAACTAGCTGAGGCGATTGACTTGTATTACGCGATTGCGAAGGCAGTTCTCAGTTCTCAGTTCTCAGTTCTCAGTTTGTAGCTTTCAGCTCTCAGCTCTCAGCTTCTAGCTAGTCTGCTTTGTGCAAATCTGCTTGAAATATTCTGGGAACAGCACTTTTTCTCGGGCCTGTGACGGGTGGGATTTCTCGCGAATTCTGGTTAGTCTGAGGGTACCCCCCCTCCCCCCATACTTCTGAAAAGCTTGCGGGGCACGGGGTTCACAAAAAGTGTCGGCAAAATCTTGATTGCAGATGGTTTAAGGGTCAAAATCTTGAGCACAAAAGAGTTATGCGTCGAGTTGCCCTCTTTTCCTATACTGCCTCCGCTTTGACCATGATGCGCTCGTCGCGAGTTGGGCGCAAGGTTGGGTGTCACAGGGCGGTTGTGGAAATGTTTAGGATCGTTTCTGCTGTACTCAGCCAGGTCAATGAGAGTAATGGGATTTATAGATTTATCGGCAGTCATCACTCTAGTCATCACCCTGTTGCCATCGTTAAAGTTAGAATTCGGTGGATTAGCTGATTGCGAGAATGCTTTCTCTCTTGGATGAGCCCGATCGATCTCAAACATCGTGCAATACAGGTATGGGGATATTTGGCCCTGATTGTAGGGTGCGGCTTAGCGATGGTACAGGTTGTCGCACTCAGGTCCCCACGCCGTCTTGATCTCCGCGTTTTCTTCTTGATCGTCGTGCTTGCAGCGTATTTGATTCGCATCGGAGTCCGATCGATCGACGCTGCCCGCCGAATCGAAGGAGGCCTTTCCGCGGTCACGTTTTCTGATGAAGTGCGGGCTTTGTGGGTGCGATCCAGATCCACGCTTTCAGGGCTACCGCAAAAGATGGGCCGGGTGGGCATAACCAGGAAGGCATTCTTGGTCGTACTCGGAGTCGGGCACGCGATCGCCGGCGTGCTCGCGTTTCTCTATGTCGGTGGAGTCATTCTAGCTGTGGCTGCCTATTTGGGGATTGGCCCGCTCGCCGTGCCCATCCTGATTTTTTGCCTGCTCGGGACACTCGTAGGAATCACCATGGTCGTCCGTCCGAGCGTCATGGCTTGCCGCGCAACTGCGGTTTGGGACGCTCTTGCGGGACTTTTCTTCCTGCACGCCGCCCTCAAGGGATCCAACTTCCACACCGAGCCACTTATGATTGCCGCTTTTTTCCTCGCGATGTGTGCAGTCTTGATTATCCCCAATGCTGTCGAATAGGCTTTTCCAGATGGAAATCAGATGGGATGAGAAGGCCGGTCTCCGGGCGGGATGCGGTGTACGCTCCCAAGTTATCGACGTGCTCGAAGCACAGATAAAAGGAGACCGGCAATGAAGTAAGGTTAGCACCAGAGCAGCAGCGCACAGCAGGAATATTTCGCAGCAGAAACTGACCATTGGATTGGATCTGGGAGACCGCAACAGCTGGTACTGCGTGCTGGACGAATCCGGCCAGATACAACTGGAGCAGCGTGTCCGCACGAATGCGAAAGCGTTGCGCGAAGTCTTCGGCGAGATGCCGCGCTGCCGGATCGCGCTGGAAATCGGGACGCATTCGCCCTGGATCAGTCGCTTGCTCCGCGAGTTGGGGCACGAAGTGATCGTGGCGAATGCGCGCAAGGTGCGGCTGATCGGGGAGAGCCGCAAGAAAGACGATCGGCTGGATGCGCAGACGCTGGCGCGGCTGGCCCGGATCGATCCGGAGTTGCTGTATCCGGTGAAGCACCGCAGCGCGAAAGCGCAAGCGGATCTGACCGTGATCCGGGCACGGGCCGGATTGGTGCGAGCGCGCACCGCGCTGGTGAACACGGCACGCGGACTGGCCAAGAGCTACGGCGAGCGGCTGCGGGGTTGCAACGTGCGCAACATGAATCCGGAAAAAGCGGCAGGCTTGAGTCCGGAGCTGCAAGCTGCACTGGAGCCATTGCTGGCCGACCGAGGTCGATGAGGTTATAGGGACGTCATGACAGCCAGGAAGAGGCGCAAGATGTCCGCCGCACCTAGGGAGCCGCTTGGTCGGTTATGGTGATACTCCGCCTGATATGTCTTTCAACACTGAGCGCAGATGATCGATCTGCTCCGCCGGCGCGCCTTGGGTCAACAGTGAGCGAAGGGCTTCTTCGGCTGCGCGCCGGGCCTCATTCTTTCTGTTCAGCGCCCTCAGATTTTCTACCTTTTCGATAAGGATCTCCCCGACTGGCTCTTTGGCGGATGTCGCCTCCTGCTGGAGACGGTCTTGAATGGCGAGCGCTTGCGCCGCCAACCCCAGCTTCCGAAGTTGCACGGCGAGGGCGAACTCGCTCGCTCGGCTGACTGAGGCGTCGTTCTCGAGCCGTCGAGCCGCCAGGGCGCGCGCAAACGCGAGAGCCGCTCCCTCATGATCACCTTGTTCATCCAGACGCTCTCCCCAGTTGTTCATCAGTACGCCCACCCAGTGGCGTACTGTCGGGTCAGAGGACTGCTCGGCCAGCACGAGGCCGCGGTCCGTCCAAGTTCGTGATTCCTCGAACGGCAACATCAGGGCTAGCATATGGGCGGCATCCGCCGCGAGTCCGGGTTGCTCTGCAGCAGCCGCAGTCTCGTAGGCCTTCTCGAAGCTTACGCGTGCGTCTTGTGGGTGGCCTTGGCGCCGCAGCAAGCGTCCGCGCTCGATCAAGAGCCGCACGCGCGGTCGCACTGCTTCAGTGGAAAGTGCCGCAGCACGATCCAGGGTGCTAGCGGCTTCTTCCAAGTGTCCTTGTAGCGCTTGGGCCCGAGCGACCTGCGTCAGAATGTCCGCGAGAGAAGCAATGTCCCCTTTCGCCTGGGCCTCGCGTGAGAGGGCTGATAGGCGGGATTCCGTCCCCTTCGGATCGTCGTAGTCGAACTCCTGGGCGAGTCGCTGTTCAAGGGAACGTGTGTCCTGTGCATACAGGAGCGCGCGATCTGCAGTCGTAAGGAGCAATAGGAGAAGGATGCTGTGTCTAACGCGCATCATCAAGGCACCAATGCGGCCCAGTCCTCGAGAACGAGCCACATCCTAAGTGTACTGCGTTTAATAGCCAGCGATCACAACGGGGCATGCACATCTCGAAAGCTTCATTGGGCCTCAAAGACGTTTGAGTAGGAGCTTAATGCAAGCTAGGCGGAGTTCACGGAATGCCACCGACCTGATTTTGCCTTCTTCAAGCGCGTAGCTTTTGCCACCGCTGGTTTGCGTTTCCGACAGTCAGTTTTCAGTCATGGAAGGCAAGAACGAATTCATACTGCTCATAATATCGAAGAGGTCCGGGGCCTCCAGGCTTAATAATTGTCGCTTGGCGTTAGGGCGATTACACTCATCGACTTGAACCGGCAATTCTCAATGAGTGTAATGGTCGGGAGAATGTCCGCTTAGGCGACGAGCCCCGAGTTGATCGGGATTGGTCAACCCAAGAGCCTTTTACGGTACCTATGTGTCCTCAAGCCGTTCGGGTAGTCTTGGGGTGGAGAAGTCACTTGAGCTTTACAAGAGGACTCAATCATGACGAATAGAGAAGCTGGAATCACTGTAGTCCGCGAAATGATGGGCGACCAGGCGGCCGCAAAACTCAGCTCTTCCGCTGACTCAAACACCTTCGGTGCGCCGATCGCTGCCTACGCGGTCGACCAGGTCTTTGCGGATATCTGGACTCGTCCCGGTCTGGACAGGCGCTCCCGCAGCCTAGTTGCGATGTCCGTCATGATTGCCATGCGTCAGCCCCATGAATTCGCCATCCACATGGGGGCCGGGCTCAATAACGGCCTCACATTGAAAGAAATCGAGGAAGTTCTCATCCAGGCGCTGCCATACGT
>DATHMS010000013.1:0-5374 GCA_035486795.1 Candidatus Sulfotelmatobacter sp.
GCTGCTCTCACGAATTCTCCTGGCCGCGCCGTGGTGGGGATGGCGAGTACTACCAGGTCTGCCTGCTCTGCGCCGCGGAATACAAGTATGACTGGACGACCATGCGCCGCACCCAGCGCGTGGAGCACGCCAAGCCTGAAAGCAGCGTCCGGCGCAGCCACTCGCGCGAAAAGCGGCCGTCCTGGGTACCCCGTGCGCGCCGCCTGAAGCTCGACATTCCGCTGCGCTATCGCGTCAACAAGACCAGCACTTGGTACGAAGGAATCATCGAAAACATCAGCCAGAGCGGCGTGCTGTTCAACGGGCCGCAGCAACTTCCTGTGAACGCGCTGATCGAGATGGTGTTTGAGATGCCCGAAGAAATTTCCGGACAGAAGAACAGCAACGTGGTCTGCCAGGGACGCGTGATGCGTCTCAAAGAGGCGCCCAAGTCCAAGGACTCGTCGCCCGAGCTGTCGGACTTATCGTCGGCACTAGAGAACGGCGCGCTGGCGGCTTCCATCGTCGACTATAAGTTCATCCACTAGCGCGTTCCGGGCCCCACCAGGGGTTTCCGGATCAACCCTCGCACTCCTTCGCATTTACATCTGCAAGTGCGCCTCCCAGCAGCTAAACTGTTTCTGGATCTAGACTGTTCTGGACGGGGGTGCCTGTCGAGGCCTGCCCTGGTCAGCATCAGGAGTTGAGTATGCACACCACTTCCCGGTTCGTGCCCGCGCTCGTTCTGGCGATTGTCATGGGGCTGATCGTCAGCTGCACTCGCAAGCCCGACGACACCAAAATCTCCAGCGAAATTCAAGGCAAATTCAACCAGGATTCCGGACTCTCGACCAAGCAACTCACCGTGGAGTCCAGCGACGGCGTGGTCACGCTCGCAGGCACCGTCGACAACGATGCGCAGCGCGAAGCGGCAAGTCGCCAGGCCGCGTCGGTCGCCGGCGTGAAAACGGTGGTCAATAATCTGAAACTGGCGGATGCCTCGACGGTCGCCGCGTCCGCGCCTCCGTCAACTGTTCCAACACCGGCGGCCAATAAGCCTCCCGCCGACAAGCCCAAGGCCGGCTTAACCAAGAAGGTCGCCAAAGTCAGCACCACCAAGGATTCCAGCGCAGATGAGAATCCGGTACAAGACCAAGATAGTGGCGCGAATGCCAATCAGGTGGCCGCAGCTAACACGCCGGACGCAGCGGCCTCGGCGCCTCCGGCTCCAGCCGATAGCCCCACGGCGCAGCCTGCTCCTCCGCCAGCCCCGGCTACGCCCAAGAAGCTGATCGTCGATCCGGGAACACCCGTGACAGTTCGCCTCATCGACCCCATCGACAGCGAGAAGAATCAGGCTGGAGACACATTCCACGCCACCTTGAACGCTGCTCTCAGTTCGGACGGAGAAGAAGCCGTGCCCGCGGGCGTCGAACTCACCGGTCACCTGGTCGACGTCAAGAGTGCGGGAAAGTTTGCGGGACAGTCGGTGGTAGTGCTGCAACTCGACAGTATCTACTCCGGCGGCAAGACTTACAGCATCAAGACCGATCAGTACCGGAAGGAAGGAAAATCCCGCGGCAAAAACACAGCCGAAAAAGTCGGTGGAGGCGCCATTCTGGGCGGCATCATCGGCGCAATCGCAGGCGGCGGCAAGGGCGCAGCCATCGGCACGGCGGCTGGAGCGGGCGTAGGAGGCGGCGCACAGGCGGCTTCCAAGAGTCAACAAATCAAACTGCCTTCGGAAACCGTGGTGAACTTCACCCTGCAGGAGCCAGTCGAAGTGGTGCAGGTTACCAATCCGAACGCAAATCGCCCGAAAGTGGTCGACTCCCAGTAAGAAACCCTGTTATCGTGATTCGCCTTGCGGGCGGCGGTTGCAAGCAGCGTGGTATGATTCCCGCTCCCGCGTGGTTCTTATGTCCTTTCCTAAGGTGGAAATCCGGCCGCGACGGTCCATGGCTCTCTTCGCCTTTCTCTCCATTTTCATGGTGATCGCGTCGTATCTCTTCGTGATCATTCTCGCGGGGGCGTGCGTATACCTGCCTTACTGGCTGATGATGAGTTCAGGTTCTCCGAACGGCCAACTCGTCCTGCTTTTCATTTTCGGCGCCGTCATCGCGGGCGCCATGCTGTGGTCGCTGCTCCCCAGGCCGGACAAGTTCAAGCCTCCAGGCCTGTTGATCGAGCCCGCTAGCCAGCCGCGCCTGTTTGCGGAGCTGGAGAACATCGCCGGTTCACTCAACGAACCGATGCCCAGAGAGGTCTATCTGATCGGAGACGTCAACGCCTGGGTGGCCGACCGAGGCGGGCTGATGGGTTTTGGCAGCCGGCGCGTAATGGGTCTGGGATTGCCACTGCTCTCTATCCTGACCATTTCTCAGTTTCGGGCCGTGCTGGCTCACGAATTTGCCCACTACTACGGCGGCGATACCAGTCTTGGTCCCTGGGTTTACAAAACGCAGACGGCTATCGTTCGTATTTTTCAAAACATCGGATCGGTGGGCCAACTGGCGCGAATAGCGATTCTCGGCGTGATGTACCTGGTAGTAACGACGCTGATGAAGTGGTACTTCATTGTGTTTCTTCGGGCCAGCAAGCTGGTATCGAGGCAGCAAGAGTATCGCGCTGATGAACTGGCGTGCCTGATCGCCGGCCGCCAGCCGCTGGTAGATGGGCTGCGCGCGATTCACGGCGCCGCGCTGGCCTGGCCGGCGTACTGGAAGACGGAACTCACTCCCATGCTCAACGACGGAGCCGTCCCCAGCATCGGCGACGGGTTCGCGCGTTTCGTCTCCGTTCCCACGATCAACGAGCAGATTCAGAAGAATGTGGACCAGAATATCCGCGAAGCCAAGACGAATCCGTATGATTCTCATCCGCCGCTGCGGAACCGCATCGCCGCCACTGAAAAGCTGCCGGCAGTGTCCGTTGCCGAGGACCCGAATCCTGCCCGCAGTCTATTGGACGGGCCAGACGCCCTTGAACTGCGGTTTCTTGAAACGATGAACCCCGACATGAAGCCGGGGACGCTGAAGTGCGTTTCTTGGAATGAAGTTGGCGTCCGTGTGACCATCCCCGCCTGGAAGCGATTCACTTCGGAGTATTCTGCGCCACTGCAAGGAGTAACTGCCGAGTCCTTACCTGGCCAGATTCCGAAGTTACGGCAAATTGGTTCGGGCATCCGCGATCCGAAGGGTATGTTGCTCGACCCGCAACAGCGCACGCAACGGGCCGCCTACCTGTTTGGTGCGGGCCTTGCGCTAGCCCTGGTTGATCAGGGCTGGACATTGCATTCTGGCCCCGGCGTCTTTCATCTACAGCGCGACGCCGAGCAGTTGAACCCGTTTGCCGTCCTCGAGCAACTGACGTCTGGAAAACTCTCCGCACAGGACTGGATTACGAAGTGCAATAACCTCGGCATTGGTCAACTCGTGCTCGCTCCAGCGACCCAGCAACAGCTCAGCCTGCTCGACGGTGCCGACGCTGCCTCGTAGATTGACGGAGGACCACTTCCACTCCTGAGGCAGGTGGAGCGTGGTTCGCGTACACTCGGTGTCGCAGGCTTCCATTCATGGCTTCGATCACTGCGTTGCTGCACACAGAAAATGATGCTTTGCGGCTGGGGCGCGCGCTTGAAACGCTGTACGCGTGCGACGCCATTCTCATCGTGGACCATGGCTCGCGCGACGCCACTGCCCGCGTCGCGCGCGAGTATGGCGCGAAAATCGTAGCCGCCAGCCACGGAGCGTCGCCGGAGGACTATCTTCGCGCCGTCGCGGTGAACTCAGGGCGCTCTCGCCAATCTGCGAGCCCGGAATGGATTCTCTGTCTCGACCCTAGGGAATCGCTGACTGAAAAACTGGCAGCCAGTTTGTTTGAATGGAAGTCCGAATCATGTCATACCAACGCCGATGCGGTTCCAGCGTTTTGCGTTTATGTGCGCGAAGAAACGGCTCAGGGCTGGATGCAAATTCCGACCGCACAAACCCGCCTCGTTCCCCAAACCTGGAATGCATGGAACGGAAGATTTCCGGTCCACGATCCTTCGGCGCTGACGCTGGAGGGAGAGCTGTTGCGCTTCATTTTCCCTTGAGGCCGTGGGCGCCAGGATTTCGGCATTGACCTTTCATTTCAGTGCGTAACCAAGCGTTTCCGGCACCGGCCCGATCGGGCCGTAAGCGCGCGGTGGTCAATGTCTGATTGACCCATGACCTCACTGCCCCATGGCCGTTTGGGCAGTGACTTCAGTACCTTAGTCCTGCGCTCATAACCGCCTTATAATCCAACAAGTACAGGGAAATGCTGCGTTCTGCGGGAGACGTTCATTCCCGGAGCGGGCTGCTCCCTGCGAGATCATCCGAGAATCCGTGGATCCCGTCTTCGCATCGTCGATTTTTCTCTTCGGGCTGGCCTTCGGCAGCTTTCTGAATGTGTGTATCTACCGCCTGCCGCGCGGACTCTCAGTAGTGACGCCGCGTTCGGCGTGCCCAGAGTGCAAAGAGCCGATCGCGTTCTACGACAATCTTCCGGTGCTGAGCTGGTTCATCCTGGGCGGACGTTGCCGCCACTGCAAGACCAAAATTACTCCTCGCTACTGGATGATTGAATTGCTCACCGGCCTGCTGTTCTTGGCCTGTTACTGGTACTTCGGCCTGACGCTGGCCACGCTGAAATATTGCGTGCTGGCTTTCTTGCTGCTGGGTCTGATTTTCACTGACGCCGAAACCAAGCTGCTCCCAGACAAAATGACGCTGCCCGGACTCGCCTTGGGCCTGATCTTCAGCCTGCTGGTTCCGGTGCACGATCTGGCTTCGCAGTTCCTGCCGGGGATGGTGAATCTACCATTCAGCGGCGAAGTTTCCCTCCGCCTTCTGTCGCTGCTCGATTCCCTGCTGGGCGCGGCCATCGGCGCGTCATTCATTTACGGAGCGGGAGCGGTTTATCTGCGCTGGCGCGGCACCGAAGGCATGGGCTTCGGCGACGTGAAGCTGATGGCCATGGTCGGTGCATTTCTCGGCGTCAAGCTGACGATCTTCACGATTTTTACCGCGTCGATCGCGGGGTCGATATTTGGATTAACTACAGTTTTCGTGGTCTGGCTGAAGCGCACTCACAGATTTATGAAACGCCTGGCCAATGCGCAAGCCGCCCGGCGCCGTGCGTGGCAATCGGCACAAGTCGTCTATCGCAATTACCAGATGCCGTTTGGGGTGTTCCTGGGAAGCATGGCTCTGGTCGCATTTTTCTTTGGCAACCGGTTTCTGCACTGGTACGGAGGGCTCTGGTGAAGATCCTGACCAACCCGGTGTTGCTGCGAGCCACGGTCGTGCTGTTCTGCGGCACGTTCGCCTTCCTTCTGGGATTGCTCTTCATGCGCATGCTGCGCAAGAGC
>DATHMS010000014.1:0-4590 GCA_035486795.1 Candidatus Sulfotelmatobacter sp.
TGATGTGCGCGGTACAGGGTGAGTGGGGCGGACAAGCTTCTGCGAGTTCCATCAGGCTCTGCCCGGGTGAGTCGGGTGATTGGCCCGGGGTGCGGAATAATTCGGACAGATCCCAAGACGTCCTGCTCGGCAAGCCAATCATTCGCATCACACACGACCAGGTATTCGACGAGAGCAAGACCGCAGAAATTGCGGAGGTTCTGGAGGGATGGGTGGCCATCGACCGCGAGAACATCGTTAATCGCGGCGCGGGGCTGAACTGGGTCGTTGGACCTCTTACATATGAGACGGGTAAACCACTAGCCGGACCACACGGTGGAGTCTTCTACTGGAACCCTCAGAACTTGCAGAAGTGCTTCGTGAATCTAGGACGTTCTGCCACCGCGGTGTGGAATGTTCTAAAGGCCCAGCCTGATTTGTCGGCTCAGGAGCCATGGAAAACTGGCGTGCCAACCCTGAAACAGTTGCTTCAGTGGCAGCGCGGAGTCGATCCGAACCTTGCGCATTTCATTACGGGTTTGGATGATTGACGGCGCATCGAGATAGTCAACCCTTTCCCATCCACCTTCCCTTCCCGGTTTAATTGCGACCCGCGGAGAACACCGCCCTGGTGACACTGCGGGGGGCGGAGCGGGCGCGGGCGCTGTCCCTTCTGTCTGCCGCTTGTGGTGAGAGCAACGAGGCACCGGCGTGGAGCGGCTGCGTGATGAATGCCGGCGGAGGCGCAGCTGCAATTCGCGACGGCGCGCGCATGGTGCGGGACCGCCCGTTATGTCCGCAGCACGAATTTCCACCCAACGAAAAGCGCGTTGTGTGGGGCACCCTCATTCGTTTGAGACGGGCGGGCGCGCAACGTGCCGCGCCGATTTCGGGTTCTTCTTTTTCTTCTAGATTGTCGAGGGCGCAGATGAAGGTCGTTAGTGCCTGGATTTTTGAGCCGGCGACTTGCCGTCGAGGATCTCCAGCGCTTTGTGATAAGCAAGGGTCAACACGAGCGTACTGTTGGAGAGTGGCACCCCGGGCCATATCCGTTCGGCGGCCTGTCGCATGAGTTTCAGATTGTCGGGTGACAGCCGCACGTTGACCTGAAGGGATCTCTTGGAGTCTTTCACGGCATTTAGTTTCAGGCCTTTTTCTGACATTTGTCAGTGATATTATTCGTTCCGTTTGCTATCATCCGTGACGCTGATCACACCTGAGGAGTTTGCTAGCTTCCATCCGCTCGGCAAACTGCCCGGGAAATAGAACCCACAGGTCGAAAGAATGCGCTTCCCCCGAGGTGCATTGCATTGTCAGTTGACCGGCCCGGTTCGCCGAACATCGATCGCGATTCTGTAGCGGCTGACGTACATACGGTGCTGCTGGCGGAAGACGAAGAAGTGCTTCGGGAAATTGCAGCCATCAAGCTTCGGAGTGCGGGGCACGTGGTATTAGAGGCGAGCAGCACTGGCGCCGCCTTAGAGGCTGTATCCCGAACCGGGCGGCCGATCGACGTACTGGTAACTGACGTGATGCTGCCGGAGATCGGCGGCGTTCTTCTCTTCGAACAATTGCACAGGTCCTATCCAGAGATGAAAGCCGTGTTCATTTCCGGCCATTCCATTGACGTCATATTCGAAAACGCGCCGCTACCGAGCGGGGCGGCATTCCTTGAAAAGCCTTACGACAGCAGTACGTTGCTGGCTACCGTCGCGGAATTGCTTCACGGGTGAGGAAACTCCAGGAAGGACGGGACAGGTCGTCGAGGGTTATGACGGAGTTCCTAATAGTGCGCCAGGGTCAAGGCTGGCGTATGAGCTGCCATTTCTTGCCATCTTCGATTCTGCTGGCACCGATCGCAGCCGCACTCCGATTGCGGATGCTCGACATGGCCGCAGGTTGGGCAAACGTACTCCTCGTATGAGTTCTTCGCCATCCGCTGGAAGGCAAATCCGGCAACAATGCAATACGGGCAACCGACGTCTGTCGTCATTGTGACTTACTCCGGTCCGGCCCACTGGGGGATGTGGGCGCTGCGTGATTGAAATCACAAATGCTATGGCACGCATATCGCCAAATCGAAGCGCATACTGTGGCGTTTGTTTGCACCGCTTGTTGACATGAAAAGTGGGGGAAAATACGTAATGCGAGGCGGTAGCTGAGGAGAAAGACGCAGTCACTCAGTCGAGGTTACCGAGGGCTGTTCCTGGCTCTCGGGGACTCCACGATTTACACGCTGTAGTTCGCCACAACTCTGACCACTTTCCTGGTAGAGGAGAGTTCCATGAACTCCGCGGTTCGCGTGCCCTTTTGGTTTGTGTAGTAGAGCACCACACTGTTTGCGCCGCACAGTACGTCCACAAGTTGAAACTGCAGATCGGGGAAGGCTTCCAGTCCTCGTTGGAAATACGCTCGCAAGCTTGGCTTTCCGATAACTTTGCCGTCGGGTGTTCCCAGGAGTTGGGCGGCAACCGGTGAAGTTAACTCGACGTCGTCGTCGTAGTGAGACATGATCGAGTCCAGATCGTGTGCGTTCCACGCCGCCACCCAGTGGTCGGCCAGATTGCGAGCTTCGTCTTTCGTCAACTTGGTTTCCCTCCTCAAAGATTTGTCGTGGAAAATGATTTTATAGGCAGCATCGGAAAGGGGACCAACCCACCTCCGCTTGTGTCGGCAACAGCATCCATCCCACGTGTGCCGAATTCCTTCCTGCCTGCCGCATTTCGACGCGGCACCAGCCGGGGACGAGGTCACAAACTCCAGGGTTTGGGCCAGGAGGCCGGGCATGGTAGCCTTATTCGCGTCAGGGGCCCCTCGGCTCGGGTCGAGAGTTTTTTCCCGGCAATCTGCAAATTTTCATGGCTTTCGAATTTAAACCAAAAGAACCGTCCGTATCTCCTTCAGGCAAAAAGACTTCCACGGTGCCGGAGGAGCTCGAAAAGTTGCAACTTTCGGGCGAGGACGGGGTTGAAATTGATGTGAGCACTGCTGCCCTTGATCGAGGCATGCTGCTGGCTGCGACGACACCGCAGCCCACTCCGGGCTTTTCGTCGACGATGGCCGGAGCCGAAACGCTCTCCGACGCCGAAATCATGCTGAAGGCGAAGGCGGGCGATCAGGCGGCTTTCGATTATTTGGTGCAGAAATATCGCCGGCCGATGGTGAGTTTCATGTATCGTATGGCGCGAAACTCCGCCGCAGCCGAAGATCTGGCGCAGGAAGTGTTCCTGCGGGTGTACCGTTCGCGCGAGAGCTATGAAGCGAGCGCGAAGTTTACGACCTGGCTCTACCGCATTGCGACCAACCTGGCGGTGAATCATGCGCGCGACACGCGCCATGAGCGCCCGGAGGTTCAGGTCAGCATCGACGAGCCGGATGAGGAATCAGGCACGACGCTGGAAGTGCCGGATCGTTCGCTGAATGCCGAGCAGTCGATGGTAGTCCGCGAACGGATGATGGCGATCCGGAGCAGAGTGGAAGCGCTGCCGGAACAGCAAAAGCTGGCGGTCATCATGCACAAGTACCAGCAGATGGATTACAAGCAAATTGCCGATGTGTTGAAGAAAAGCGAATCGGCAACGAAATCATTACTCTTCCGGGCGTACGAGACTTTGCGGGAACAGTTAAAAGAATTTGTTTAGCATTCATTGTTTACTTGAAGCGGTGGTGGCGAAGAGAGTTGAGGAATAGCGGTATGAAATGCGATGAGATTCGAGAACGGATGCCCGAGGTAGCCGCCGGATTCGGCGAGCTGACGGCGGACGAGAGCAATCATCTGGCAAGTTGCAGCACGTGTGAGGAGCAGTTGAAGTCGATGCGCGCGACCATGTCCCTGCTGGACGAGTGGCAGGTTCCGGAGCCGTCGCCGTATTTCGACGTGCGGTTCCAGGCGCGCTTGCGGGAAGAAATGGCAAAGCCGCATGCGGGTTGGATGCACTGGTTCCGGCGTCCGGTGTTGGCAGCGGCGATGACGGTGATCATGGGAGTGGGAGTTG
This sequence comes from Candidatus Sulfotelmatobacter sp., assembly GCA_035486795.1. Classification (GTDB taxonomy): domain Bacteria; phylum Acidobacteriota; class Terriglobia; order Terriglobales; family Acidobacteriaceae; genus Sulfotelmatobacter. The sequence goes on from DATHMS010000014.1 coordinate 3,975, forward strand.
GGATTTTCTTTGCGCGAGGCAACAGTCACAATCCCACGGCACCGATTGCGGATGCGGGTCCGGGAAGTGCGGTCAGCGATCTGCAGACATTGGACAAGAATCACGACATGTACTCGGATTTCGAGTTGCTTGACGATCTGGATCTGCAACAGGATGTCGCAGCCAATCCGTAACCCAGCGTCGAACTGGTTGCGAGTGCGGGATTTGCGGTACGGGCACAGTTTAAAGAAAGAGCAGCAATGACGAGGGGGGGAAACACTACGGGATTCATGGCGGTCGCCTGTCTGGCGATTGCGATGGCGATTCCCTTCCCCTGCGCGGCCCAAAGAGGAATCTTCCGGCCGGCTCAGCAAAAACATCCAGCCCAAGCGCCACGGGCCCAGATACAGCGGCCGCCTCAAGCTCATCCACAACAGCAGGGCCACGCTGGGGATTGGCTGCGACGCTACAAAGATCTCCCTCCCGGAGAGCAGGAGCGCGCACTGCAGAATGATCCTGCTTTCCGTCGCCTGCCTGCAGAGCGACAACAACAGCTGCGTCAGAGGCTTCAACATTTCTCAAGTCTGCCTCCGCAACAGCAGTTGCGCATGCTCAACCGCATGGAGACTTGGGAGCA
>DATHMS010000015.1:0-22066 GCA_035486795.1 Candidatus Sulfotelmatobacter sp.
CCAATATGCTCTCGCCAATCCAACTAAGATTCTGAACTTCATCCGTCTCCGCCAACGTAAGGAATCGATGCGCGACCTGCGCTCCCTGCTGGCCCATGCGCTCGAAGTCAACTCAGCGCAGCTTCGCTTTCAAGAGCACCACATCGAGCACCATATCGCGCACATCGCCAGCGCTTATTACTGTTCGCCGTGGGAGAAAGCCGCTGGATTCAGCTACGACGGTTCCGGGGACTTCGTTTCCACCATGATGGCGCGCTGCGAAGGCGACAACATCGAAGTGCAGGAGCGCGTATTCTTGCCTCACTCGCTGGGCAGCGTCTACACCATGATTTGCGAGTTCATCGGCTACAGCAAATACGGCGACGAAGGCAAAGTCATGGGCCTCGCTCCTTACGGCACGAACGAAGACGCTTGTCGTAATCTGCTCAGCAAGGTCGTGGCTCCCACGAACTCAAGTTTTCAGTTAGACCTCAGCTACTTCAAGCCGCTGGGCAGCAATTCCGGCATGCAGGTTCTCCCAGACGGCACTGTCCGCCTCGCCCGCCACTTCTCCGACCGCATGGAAGAGTTGTTCGGGGAGCCTCGCCGTCCGCACGCCGAAATCACTCAGCGCGATATGGATCTGGCGTTCGCACCACAGCATCGTTTTGAAGAAATCTTTTTTCATCTCCTGAACCACTTGCACCAGCGCCTTAGTCATAAGCACGTTCCGTGCGACGATCTTGCCATGGCCGGAGGTTGCGCTCTCAACAGCGTCGCCAACGGCAAGCTGTTCGAGCGCACGCCTTTCCACCGCACCTATATCCAACCAGCTGCAGGCGACGAAGGCCTAGCCATCGGCGCTGCTCTGCACACCTATCATTCCGTTCTTCAGCAACCCCGCCGTCACCAGCTGAAAAACTCCTACCTCGGCCCGGAGTTTTCCGACTCGCGCATCGAATCGTCACTAAGAAAAGCTGGTCTGGATTATCGCAAACTCGGCCGTGCTCCCTTGTTGGAGGCCGTCGCCGAGCAAATCGCCGGCGGCAACGTAATCGGCTGGTTTCAAGGACGCATGGAGTGGGGGCCGCGCGCTCTCGGCAACCGCTCCATCCTCGCCCACCCTGGCTTGCCGAACATGAAGGACATTCTCAACGCGCGCATCAAGCACCGCGAATGGTTCCGTCCCTTTGCGCCCTCCATCCTCGCCGAGTACCAGCACGAATACTTCGAGCACGATCATCCTTCCCCTTTCATGCTGCACGTCTACAAAATCCGTCCGGAAAAACGTAAACTTCTGTGCGCCGTCAACCACGTAGACGATACCGGACGCCTGCAGACTGTGGCTCGTGAAGAGAATCCGATGTACTACGACCTGATCTCGGCTTTCTATCGCAAGACGGGCATTCCCGTGGTCCTGAACACCAGCTTTAACGAAAATGAACCGATCGTCTGCACGCCAGAAGAAGCCATCGACTGCTTCCAGCGCACCCGCATGGACGTTCTAGCGATCGGCCCGTTTCTTGTGACGAAGTCAAAGGCTGATAATTCGGTCTCGTCATGAATGCTCTCCCGGCCAATCCCCTCCATGCAGCGGAGAAACTCCGCCGGGTAGCTCGATTCCAGCGTCTTCGGGCCCTCACCTGGATGGAAGACACTCTATACGCTTCCCGCGGCTACGACCTGTTGCGCACCAGAATGTCTCCCGTGCAGATTCCATCCGACGACCAGCTCTGGGAACCCGCAGCGTCATTTCATCCTCCGTTCTGGCGTGGCTGGACGTCGCGCACGAATCTAGGCTCACGCCTGGTTCGTGACGGTTTTCACGCGCTTGCCGTGCTGCCGTCAAAAGCCATGGTGGCCGCGGTCCCAGGAGCGATCATCACACTCCGTCCAAACGAAAGCCAATTCCGCCTAACCCATAGGATCACTCGCGGCACGCGACCGCTGCACATCACTGCAGTTCCCAACGGCACCGTGTTCTGGGGAGAGTACTTCGACAATGCTTCCCGCGATGAAGTTCACATTTATGCCTCGGCTGACGAAGGCGCAACCTGGCATGTCGCCTACACCTTCCCCAAGGGTGCGATCCGCCACGTGCACAACATCGTGCACGACCCCTGGGAAAACTGCCTGTGGCTGCTGACTGGCGATTACGGCGACGAATGCCGCATCGTCCGCGCGTCGTATGACTTCCGCCAGATCGACATCGTCTTGCAAGGCCACCAGCAAGCGCGCGCCGTCGCCCTCGTGCCCACAGAGAGCGGTCTCTACTTCTCCTCCGACACGCCGCTGGAAGCGAATGCGATCTATCATCTCGATCGCAAGGAAGCAGATCGCGAAGGAAAGTTGTCGCCGCTCGCTCCTCTCAGCAGTTCGTCCATTTACGGATGCCGTGTAGGCCGCGATATTTTCTTTTCCACGATGGTCGAGCCAAGCCCAAAGAATAAAGACGGTTTCGTTCGCATCTTCGGCGGCCACGAAGGGCGGGACTGGCGTCCCCTGCTCGCGTGGCAAAAAGATCCATGGCCCATGCGCTTCTTCCAATACGGCAATGCCTTCCTGCCCGATGGCGAGAACAGCACACCGTACCTGGCAGTCACGACGATTGCCGTCGAATCGGAGGATATGAACACGTCGCTATATGCGGTCCACACATGAACTGGTTCCGTTCCGCTTCGTGATATCCTTCGACAAATCTCTCCGGGACCCATGCCCCTTTTGCCAAGCCTAAGTTATTATCGTCGCATCGCCAGCGCCTATCTCCTCGGCGGCCAGAGCCATCTGACCTTCTGGCACGAACCCCCCGAAGAGAATCTGAATGCAAGCGGAAACGAACTCGGCGAGTACTACATGCTCTTCACGGAGAAGGCAAACTACAAAGGCGTCTACGATTCAACCGGTATTCCCCAACTCGATTACCGCGGCAAGATCGGCCGGCAATACAATCCCATCGCAATCGCGCAATACGGATTAGGCAACTACAACCTCTTCCGCCGCACCGGCAACGCCGAGTGTAGCAATAAGTTCTTGCAGGTTGCGGACTGGCTCGTCGGCCATCTCGAACAAAATCAGCAGGGCCTCGCGGTCTGGAATCACAACTTCGACTGGGAGTACCGCGACACGCTGCGCGCACCCTGGTATTCCGCGCTCGCCCAAGGACAGGGAATTTCGGTCCTCGTTCGCGCCCACAAGCAATCCGGCGATCCGGGCTATCTCGACGCCGCGCAACAAGCCTTGGCTAGCTTCTTCAAGCCCGTCGCAGAAGGCGGAGTCACCTTCACCGACGAGCAAGGCGATATCTGGTTTGAAGAATACATAGTCTCGCCACCCACTCACATCCTGAACGGCTTCATTTGGGCTGCCTGGGGCATTTACGACTATTTTCTAGCGACCCGCGACCATTCCGCGCAGGACCTCTTCGCCCGTGCCGTCGGCACCCTCACGCGTAACCTCGATCGCTACGACCTCGGATTCTGGTCCCTCTACGAACAGTCGGGAACACGCCTGCCCATGGTGGCCAGCCCCTTTTATCATCAATTGCACGTTGTTCAGCTGCGCGCGATGCACCGTTTGACTGGCGAAGAAACATTTGCGCGCGTCGCCGATCGCTGGGAAGGCTACGGCCGCAGCCGCAGCAAGCGAACCCGCGCCCTGTGCTACAAGAGCGCATTCAAGCTCTGTTATTACTAGGTGCTCTTACTACTGAGACTCAATGAAGATTCTTTACGTGTCGCAATACTTTCCACCGGAGATGGGTGCGCCCTCCGCGCGGGCCGCCGAGCTGTCGCGGCATTGGGCCGCGGCCGGGCACGATGTGACCGTGTTGACCGGGTTTCCCAATCATCCCACCGGTGTGGTGCCGCCCGAGTATCAAGACAAATTCCGGCGATTGATCGCACACGAGCAAACCGATGGCGTCAACGTGGTTCGCACCTGGCTGCTTCCTTTTCCGAACCGCAAAGCATACGAGCGAATGCTGAATTACAGTTCGTTTTGCGCTTCGGCGGCAACCACAGGTCTTTTCCTGTCGCGGCCAGACGTCGTCATCGCCTCGTCTCCGCAAATGCTGGTCGCAGTTTCCGGTTGGTGGCTGGCGCAATGGAAGCGCGTGCCGTTTGTCTTCGAGGTGCGCGATCTCTGGCCCGAGTCTCTGGCCGCGGTCGGCATGAGCGACGGTAATTCGCTTCTCCACCGGTCTCTGGCAAGGATTGCCGGCTTCCTGTATCGCCATGCCGATCGAATAGTCGTGGTCGCACCCGCTTTTGAAGACTACCTCGTGGAACACTGGCGCGTGCCTCGGGAGAAGATTTCAGTGATCGAAAATGGAGTGGAGACCGAGCTTTTCGCTCCAGAACCATTTTCCGCCGAAGCGGCAGCCCTGAGAAAGGAATTGGACGCGGAGGGAAAGTTTGTCGTCTCCTACATCGGCACCATGGGAATGGCGCATGGGCTCGAGACGATCATCGCCGCCGCAGTCCAGTTGCAGACTACGAATCCCGAGATTGTCTTCTTGATGCTGGGAGAAGGCGCCGAAAAGGAGCACATCGTCGCGCTGGCGCAGCAACGCGGCCTGAACAACCTGCGTTTCGTCGATCAACAGCCCCGCGAAAGAATTCCCGCCTATATCTCTGCGTCGGACGTTTGCCTGGTTCCACTAAAGAAAACTGACTTGTTCAAGACCGTCATCCCTACCAAGATGTTGGAATTCATGTCGTGTGCGCGCCCCGTCATCCTCGGCGTAGATGGGCAAGCGCGGGCAATCCTGGAAGAAGCTCGCGGCGGTCTGGTGATCGAACCGGAGAATTCAGACGCTCTGGTGAGCGCCATTCGCTATCTCACTGCCAATCGAGAAGCAGGTCTGGAACTGGGACAAAACGGCAGGGGATACATCGTGCGCAAATTTTCGCGTAGTAACACCGCGGAAAAATACATTCTCGTGCTCAAACACCTCTTGAATTTGTCCGAACCTCGCGGCACAGAACTTGCCGCGTAAAACACGGATGTCCCGCCTACGGATGAGCGGCCAGGATCGCTAATCCGGATGCTGCGGCCACTGCCGCATTGAAACCCGTTCCCGCCGCCACCCGGGCACCACTCAACGGCACGAAAAGAATGTCATCGGCCTGCAAGGTAATGTCGGGAGCCTTCGCTTCGAGCATCTTTTTCAGCGGAACTCGCGTTTCGGTCATTCCCGCCGGCCCCTTTCGGATGATGCGGACTCCGCCCAACTTCGCGGTGTGATTCGTCCCGCCAGCGAGTGCAAGCGCCTGCAGCACGGTCAAGCTCCCGTTATCCACGAGCAATCCAGCAGGACGTCCCACATCCCCCACCACGTAGATGATCGGCGCCCGCGGCACCACGATGGTATCTCCGGGCATGATTTCAATATTGTCCTGCAAGTCGTCAGCCAGATTTCTCGGTAAGCTCACGGTAATCGCTTCGGACTGACTGTGCTGCCGGGCAATGCTTATCTTTCGCCCGGCCGCAGCGGTAAATCCCCCAGCGGCCGAGATCAGATCGTATAGCCTTCGATCCCCGAGCGCTGGGTAGATGCCGGGCTTGCTTACCTCGCCCAGAAGCGTCACACCCTGGGAAGCAGATTCGTCAACAAAGATCGTAACGTGAGCATTGCGGACAAAGCCCCCGTCTTCCAGCCGCTTTTGGATTAAAACCTGGGCCTGTTCCACGGTGAGGTCGCCCAGATGCACGTAGTTGATCAGTGGAAGGTAGACATCCCCCGAGTTCCCGATTCTAGCTTTCGTCGTCAGCTCTGGCACATTGTAGACGCCGACCTCAATCAAATCACCGGCCCCCAATTTCATCACAGACGAATTCTTCGTGGCAGCGCCGCCCGAACCTGTCAGAGGGCCGCTCTGGGCAGGCTTCGCCGAGTCGGCGTTGGGAGCGGTTCCTGTTGCAGCTTGAGAGATCGGCTGCGCCCCCGGCAACACCGGAGATGTACTTTCTGTGGCGGAAGGTGTCGGCGTCTGTGCCCAAACCCTGAACTCCGAACTGCACAGCAAAACAAGGCCGAAAGCGAGCAACCGTAGGCTGCCGACAAGCCTGAACCTGCTGAACTCCATTGACCAGCCTCGGGCGGAAGAAGGATCGCTCAAAAAGTTTAGCACAGCGTGTCGCGCGCCCATCGTATCGAGTTGCTGCGAATGCCCTTCCGACCTGGTTTTCCACAGGTTTTACACAACAGGGAATTGAAACCGCGCCCTCAGGCTGCTAGATTGCCATCAACTCTCAAACGCAGGCACTCAGACCGAACCCGCTAACTCACTACCAGCCGGCATCGTATTGCTGCAATACTTGGCTGTTAGATCAGGATTTGGCACCGATGTTCGTGATTTGTGAACCAAGGGGGAATCGTTGACCGTAGCCTTTTTCGCGATCTTCTTCCTGTCGCTGCTATTCTCATTCGTCCTCACTCGCTATGTTCGGGACTTTGCTTCTGGGCGCGGATGGGTGGCAGTTCCTTCGCAGGAGAGGCACTTGCACGCCAGGCCTCTGCCCCGGCTGGGTGGAGTCGCGATTTTTCTTTCCTTTTCGCTGAGCATGTCCGCGGCCGTCCTCCTCGTCCGTTACATTCCGCACCCCCACGCAACCTTTTCTCTGAAGACTTTGCTCACCATCCTGGTGCCTGCATCTCTCGTTTTCCTGCTGGGTCTGTATGACGACCTTTACACCGTGGGCCCCTATTGCAAGTTTGCCGTGCAATCTTTGGCCGCCAGCATGTTGTTTATGGGTGGCCTTCGCATTCTTAATATCCCTGTGTTGTTTGGCGAGCATAAACTGCCTTGGTTCGTGGGCTTGCCCTTCACCATTTTGTGGGTCCTCGCCATCACCAATGCCTTCAACCTGATCGACGGCCTGGACGGCCTCGCCGCCGGTTCTGCCTTGTTCTCCACGCTGGTTGTGTTCGTGGTCACGCTGTTAAACGGATACTCCCTGATGACCGTGATGACCATTGCGCTCGCCGGCGCCATCCTCGGCTTCTTGCGCTACAACTTCAATCCGGCAACTATCTTTCTGGGAGATTCAGGCAGTCTCTTCATAGGTTTTGTTTTGAGCGCGCTAGCTCTCGCTGGTGCCCAAAAAGCTCCCACCATTGTTGCAGTTGCCATTCCCGTGGTTTCCTTCGGCCTGCCGATTCTCGAAACCACGCTTTCCATTCTCCGGCGCTTGATCAGCGGCCGCCCCGTATTTACTGCCGATCGCGAGCATATCCATCACAAGCTGCTGCAACACGGCCTCACTCATCGCCAGGTCGTAATTGTGCTTTACGGAGTCTCCGCCGTGTTCGCCATGCTCAGCCTGTTTCTGCTCTGGCCTACGGGCAGCTCTCTGGGCTTGGTTCTCGCTGTGCTTGGAATCGGTATCTGGATCGGCGTCCAGCGCCTCGGCTATCTCGAATTGGGTGAACTCGGTCGCGTCGCTCAGCGCACCTTCGAACAACGCCAGATTTTCATCAACAATCTTTCCATCCGTCGAGCCACGGAAGAACTCAAAGCGGCTCGCGATTACGACCAGATTCGGCGCATTCTGGAGGCAGCCTTTAGCTCGAACGACTTCGATAGCTTTGATGTTCGATTCAAACTGTTTCCCGGTGAATCCCATCCCGCGGGCGCTGCCGAGCCTGGCGCGCAGCCGCGCCGCGGCGACGTGTCTTTTCATTGGGGTAAGACCAGATCGTCGTCCCTCGAGGGTTTGGCCGTTTGGACTCTATCGCTCGATCTCATGAGTTCATCCAACCGCCGCCGCGGCGTTATGCGGTTTCACCGGCTTTATTCCCCTCGGCATCTTCAGGTTGATATCAATCTTCTGACCTCTGCTTTCCCCGTCGCTCTCGCCGACGCCTTGGACCGCAGTTTTCAACACGCCGTGCAAGTCATTCCGCTTGCGGGTCAGGATGATCAGGGATTCGTCGCCGCCCAGGCTGGTTAAAGGAATAACGCAAAAGGAATAACGCAAGAGGTGCAATCCAGGAAAGATCGCACGCACAGGAAGGCGCGTGCTCAAGAAAGCGTTTAGCTGGGACTAACAGTTAAAGCTTTGCGCTGGCGTAAGAATTAATCTCGCAATTCAAGCAGACTTCTTCAAAAGCAGGTGCCGTCCACTGCATGATTTTTCTCCCGTTCAAAGCTCAACGTTGCAACGCCTAAATTCTAACTCAGCACTTCGTCCCCGATCAATAGCCACGAAGTAGTTCTCCCGGCGAATGCTCAAACCAGTCCGTCCGGGCGCTGTTTCCAACTGCGAGCCTCCGACTTTTCCACATGAGGAACCAATGCGGCCACTGTCTAACCCGCCAATCGCTATTTACCTTGATCTCTCTTAGTCTGGCCGAGAAAGGCAATCATGTTTGGCAAGACGATCTACGGCACTACTTTCAAGGATGTTAGTTTCGTTCCTCTTCAGACGGCTACGTTTTGTGTCCAGTGCGAACTGATCAGCACCAATCACCGGCCCTATTGCCTCGCCTGCGGAAACTCCTCGCTGCTCAGCCTGTCCCGCGTTCTTGGCGGATCTCTTCGCCAGCAGCAGACGGCTCATCTCATCACCGATTCGGAACTCGACAGCCTCGTCCGCGACCTCCTGCGTACGGTCCCCGATCCCCGGCTCATGGACAGAGAGACCTCAAACCAGGAAGTCATTGACGTTGGCGACCATCACACTCGCGTGCCTTCGATCGCTCTTCGCAGCCAGCTTCGCGTAGCCAATGCAGCCCATCCCGTTTCCGGCTATCGTGCCGTTCATGTTGGAGAAGGAATCGACATTCACGCCGCCGAGCTGGATCTTGAACCCGCGATCAGTGCCATCACGGAGCGCGCCCAGCATCTTACCGGCGCTACCGGCGCTGCCATCGCCTTGCGCGCCGGCGACGAGATCGTCTGCCGAGCCCGCGCCGGCCGCACTGCGCCCGACCTCGGTGTCCGCTTGCAAACCGACGCTGGCATCTCCGCCGAAGCCGTCCGCACCGGCGAAGTCATGCTATGCCACGACGCCGAACGTAACCCCCGCGTTGACCTGGCCAGCTGCCGCCGCCTCGGCGTCCGATCCATCCTGGTCTCTCCGCTGCGCTACTATCGCCGGACCCTGGGCGTATTCGAGGTGCTATCGTCCTCCCCTAGCGCCTTCGACCAGCGCGACGTGGCTACCATGCAACTCCTTTCCAGCCTGATGGTTGCTGCCATCTCCCGCATCTCCAGCCTGCATGAGGCCCAGATTCTTCGCTGTTCGAAGTAGAGTCTTTAGTTTTGCAAGTTTTGCATCATTCCCCTTCGCCGCTTAGCTTCCGATTCTCCTGCTACTTTTCCACAATATGGGGTTAATATGTAGCTGCAAGGCTTCCCCCACGTTTTCCCATGTCGGCCACCGTGCAGGCGTCTCGACCCGCTTCCTTGAACCGCCGTCGTCGTGTGCGTCAGAAGGTGCACGCACCCGCCTATGCCAGTTTCCGCGGTGCTTCCCGCAGCGAGATGCTCAATCTCTATGAGGTCCTTAACATCAGCGAGGTCGGCGTTTCGCTCCAGTGTCCATCGCCGCTCGAAATGGATCAGCAAGTAGAACTGTCTCTGGATCTCGCCGAGGCCAGCGAACAGATTTCTGCCTCCGCTCGCGTGGTTTGGTCAGACTCGACTGGACGCGTCGGTCTCAGTCTTCCGCCCCTGACCAACTCTGCGCAGCAGCGGCTTCGCGAGTGGCTGTTCCTCAATGCCATGGCTGCTGCCGCCAACGCCGCGTCTCCCGCTGACCTCTCGTCCGCGACGCCGGAACATTCCGTACTTCGACCCAACTATACTGACACTCTCACCGCCGCCTCTGCTGTCCAAAGAGAAGCGGAGTCTCTCGGGTCCGATCTGGAAGGGCTTCTTGCCCTGGTCGCTTCCCGGTCGCAGTCCCTGCTTCGGGCTTCTGGCGCCGCAATTGCCATTGCCGGGAAAGATGCCGGCACCATGATCTGCCGGGCCAGCGCCGGCCCCGGCGCTCCGCCCCTGGGGGCAACCTTACAGGTCGGTTCAGGTTTTTCCGGCGAATGCGTGCGCACTGGAAAAATGTTGCGCTGCGATGACGCCGAGACCGACGAACGTGTGGATCGCGAAAGTTGTCACGACCTGGGCATTCGCTCCATGCTGGCCGCTCCCATACGCTTGCGCGAAAAAGTGGTTGGCTTGCTCGAAGTGTTTTCCTCCGAGCCCAACGCCTTTGGCGAGAGTGATGGCTCTGTAGTACAGCGCTTCGCCGAAACCATCAGCGCTGCAGTCGATCGCGCCGTGCGTGCGCATGTTTCCTCTGTGCCGCCAGCGCCTACGCCCGAGCCTCCTTCTCCGTCCAATGGCAGCTTCCTGTTTGTTCGCGACCCCGAAGTCAAAACACAAAAAGAACAGACAGAAAGAGGCACGACAGAAAAGGACGAAACGGAAAAGAAAGACGCCTCTGTCAATCCTGACGAAATCGGTGGCATTCGCTTGCCTCGCGCTCACCTGTACTTGCTCGTCTGTGTCGCCGCCTTCATCTTTCTGGCGCTGGGCTACATCCTGGCGCCCTGGATTCAGGAAAAACTCCAGGCTCGCGACCGCACCGGTGAACACACTGTTCTGGCTTCGTCGCGGGCGCCCCAGCAAACCACTCCGATCCTGGCTGGCTCGGCAATCGAGACCGCGACCCTCGACCAACTCCGCCAACGTGCCGGCAATGGAGATTCAGCCGCCGAATATGCGCTGGGCCTTCGTTACGCTGCCGGCGAAGGAGTAAATCAGGATGACAAAGAAGCTGCTGTTTGGTTCACCAAAGCAGCCGAGAACGGAAATGTAAAAGCTCAGGAGGCCCTCGCCACTCGTTACTGGGTGGGCCGAGGCGTGACCCCAAGCCTGAGCCAAGCCTACTTCTGGATCGTTCTGGCTCGAGCTGCCGGCGACAAAGACAGCAAGAGTTTTGCCGAGATCCTGTCTGCCCGCCTCACCCGCGCCCAAGCCGCAGCCATCGAACAAAAAGCCGAAATCTGGTACGAACAGCACGAATCACAAACCAAACCAACCCCCGGCCGCTAACCCTGTCATCCTGAGCGGAGCGAAGGACCCATGGAATTGCTCGCACAACCGCGGAGTCGCGTCCCATCCCTCCCGAATCCAGCAAAAAGCCAAGAGTCAAAGCGAAAGGCCGAAAAGCTGAAAGCTGAAAGCTGAAAGCTAAAAGCTAAAAGCTAAAAGCTAGAAGCTCCCACCCCGCAGCGTTAGAATGGATTTAGAGGTCCTCGTGCCCACCCTCCGCGCCGTTCTCGACCAGCAAGTCCGCGAAGCAGACGCCGCCCTCTACGAGAAGCTCCCCGACGACCGAGTGCGCTGTTTCTCCTGCGGACATTGCTGCCCCATCCCCGATGGTCAGGCCGGCGTCTGCAAAGTCCGCTTCAATCGCGGCGGAACGCTCTATGTCCCCTGGGGATACACCGCCGGAACCCAGTGCGATCCAGTCGAGAAGAAACCATTTTTCCACGCTCGTCCCGGAGCCCTCGCCTACAGCTTCGGCATGCTGGGCTGCGATCTGCACTGCGCCTACTGTCAGAACTGGGTAACATCTCAAGCATTACGCGATCCCAGCGCAGTCGCTCTTCCTCTCGAAGCCTCGCCCGAACTCTTGGTCCGCGATGCCCTCGCCCAAGGCGCAAAGATTCTGGTCAGCACCTACAACGAGCCTCTAATCACCAGCGAGTGGGCAGCAGCCGTCTTCAAGCAAGCCAAAGCCGCCGGACTCATCACCGGCTTCGTTTCCAACGGCAATGCGACTCCCCAGGTTCTCGAATATCTGCGCCCCTGGCTCGATCTGTACAAAGTCGATCTCAAAAGCTTCGACGATCGCCACTACCACGAGCTCGGCGGCCGCATCGCTCCCATCCTCGACAGCATCCGCCGCATCCATCAGTCAGGCCTATGGCTCGAAATCGTCACGCTCCTGATTCCCGGCTTCAACGACGACAACGATGAACTCCTCCGTCTCACCGAATTCCTCGCGGCCATCTCCCCCGACATTCCATGGCACGTCACCGCCTTCCACGGCGATTACAAAATGCAAAATGATGTCGCCCGCGACACCAATTCCGAAGACCTGCTGCGCGCCGTCGAAATCGGCCGCCTGTCGGGCCTCCGCTACATCTACGCCGGCAATCTCCCCGGCATGGTCGGCGAATGGGAAAACACGCGCTGTCCAAACTGCAACGAAACCCTGATCGAACGCCACGGCTACCTGATCAAAGACTATCGCCTGACCGCAGACGGCCACTGTCCCAGCTGCGCAACCTCAATCCCCGGCCGCTGGTCTGCCCGTTTCGAAGGCCAGATCACCTCCCGTCCTTTCTTCCCACGCAAGAGCGCGCTTTTGGTTACAATCCGGTAGGAATGTCATCCTGAGCGCAGCCGTTGCTGCAGAGCTTGGAACCGTTCTTCAGGCGGAGCGATGGATCTCCCACTGATCATATTTACGCGTCTACGTGCAAACAGTACCTGAGATTCTTTCTCGTTAATGCGGAAGCCGCTCATCACCGCCCTCGCGATTGCTTATGCAGTTTTGCTCTCATCCTGCTCCCCCCGCGACTTCCTCACTCGCCGTCTAGCCGCCGATCTGATCGCGAACTCCGAGACGTTCCAGGCCACGCAGCCGTTTCAGCTACGCACAGGCCTCGTCGCCAACAAGGATTACCTTTCGCCCGACTACCTCGTGCTCCAGCACCACGGCTGGATTTCCGCCACCATCGCTCCCTGCCCTCCGGCTCTGGCTCCGCCCCCGTGCTGGGTCGTCACACTCACACCTTCCGGCGTGGATACGCTTCAAAGTCTCATCGCTCCCGGTGATGCCGAAAAACAAGCCTTCAGCATTCCCGCCGCCAAACGCGAGTTGGTTGCCGTCACCGGCATCGCCAAGCAGGGCACCGTTGCCGATGTAGAGTTCACCTGGAAATGGAATCCTCTGAATGAGCTCGGTGCCGTTATCTACTCCGGCGACGCCCGCTACCGCTCCACCGCAAGCTTTCGCCGCTATGACGACGGCTGGCGCCTCGTGCAAGGTACTTCCCATCCCATCCAGCCTCTCGACGAAGCGCTAAAGAACGCCGAACCCGCGCAATGAGATCAGCACTTGCAACATTCCTCTGTGTGACCCTGTGTCCTCTGTGTTAAGGGTTTTCGGAAACCACCACGGTCGCGGTTCCCTTCACGCCTGACCCCGAGTCAGCTCGATCTCAGTTGCAGGTTGCGCATGGCAAACCCGCCGTTGTATAACCCTACTTCCCGCCATGGCCCTTATGAAAATCTCAAAACATTTCTTGTGTTTAGCTGTGCTTCTAGGTACTACTTCATTAGCTTTTGCCGAAGGCAAACCTAAGCTGACCCTCGACGAATTCTTCAACTCGGTCAGCTACTCCAGTGTGGCCATCTCTCCCGACGGCAATTCGGTGGTGATCGGCACCGAGCGCGCTGACTGGGACCAGAAGATCTTCCGCACCGATCTCTGGCTCTATCGCGACCAGCTCTACCCTGACAACGCGAAACCCGCATCGCCGAGCGGACCCACGCTCATCCAGCTCACGCAGTCCGGTCACGACTCCGAGCCCAAGTGGTCGCCTGACGGTCGCTGGATCGCATTTCTCTCCGACCGCAAAACCTCTTCTGAAAAAGACTCTGACTCCGACGATGAGAAAGACAGCGACAAAGAAGTCAGCCAGATCTACTTGATTTCGCCCGCCGGCGGCGAAGCCATTCCCCTGACTCAAGGCGAAGAAGAAGTGCATACATTTTCCTGGTCCGCCGATTCCCACACAATCTATTTCGCCACGCGTAACCCTTGGACCAAGACCCAGAAAGATGACTACAAGAAACTATGGAAAGATGTGGTGCAATATCGCACTGCCGAGCGGGGCGACACCATCTTCGCGCTGGACGTTCCCGCTGCGCTGGCTCACCACGCCTCCGAAGGCACAAAAGAAGAGTCTGAAACCGAGAAAGAATCCGACCTCAACCCAGGCGCGATCGCCATCGCAACCTCTCCATTGCGTGTAGAAGACCTGATTACCTCGCCCGATGGCAGCAAACTAGCCTTCGTCACCAACTCCATCAACCAGCGCCAGGAAAAGGCTGAAGACGTAGAAATCTACGTTCTAGTAGCGCCGGCGTCCTCGCCGGCAACTGCCGACAGTGGAAACAAGCCGCTCCTGGCCCAAGCGCGCCAGTTAACCCACAATCAGGCCGTCGAAGGTGGATTGCGCTGGGCCAACGACAATCGCCATGTATTCTTCACCGTCGAAGTGGGAGACGTAACCGGTCCTTATCGCGACCTCCAGCCACATCTCTACTGGGTTGATAGCGAGCGCCCTGACGCCGAAACCGGCGGAGTCGAACAATGGGGTAAAGACTTCATCGGTCCAGTTAACCACTACGCCGTTACCGCCGAAGGAGTGCTGGCTTCTGCGATGATCGGAACCGAAGTCCCCATGTACTCCATCGCCAAGCCCGGTCAGTCCTTGCACAAGCTGAGTGGGTGGGAGGGTACCTACGAGATTCTCTCCACCACCGCGCATTCTCCACGTATAGCCGTCGTGTATTCATCGTTGCAGAAGCCGGCAGAAGTTTACCTTGCGGAAAGCGCCGACAAACTCGATCAGGCGCGTCCCATCACATCGCTCAATAAACTCTTCACCGAGCGCGATCTTCCGCAGGGCAAGCCCTATCGTTGGAAGGCTGACGATGGCACCACGGTAGAAGGCATGCTGATCTATCCTCCCGGCAAATTCGAACAGAAAAATCTGCCCATGTTCACCTTCATTCACGGCGGACCCGCCGACGCCGACGGTAACCACTTCGAAGCCGACTGGTACCAGTGGGCCGCGCTAGCCGCCACCAACGGATGGCTGGTGTTCGAGCCCAACTACCGCGGTTCCACCGGATACGGCGACAAGTTCCTCATGCAGATCGTTCCGCAAATGGTTTCCCGTCCCGGCAAAGATATTCTCGAAGGCGTCGACGCTTTGGTGAAAGACGGCATCGCCGATCCGGATCATCTGGCCATCGGCGGATACAGCTACGGCGGCTACATGACCAACTGGCTGATCACCCAAACCACCCGCTTCAAAGCCGCAGTCACCGGCGCAGGCGCGGTCGAGAACGTCGGCAACTGGGGCAATGACGACACGACGATGGACGACGCCTATTTCCTCGGCGGACGTCCCTGGGAAGCGCAACAGCGCTATCACGACGAAGCCGCCATCTTTCAAATCGACAAAGTCCGCACGCCAACGCACATGGTAGCCGGCGCCGACGACATCCGCGTAGCAGTGCTCGAAGATTATCTTCTCGAGCGCGCACTCTATTCGCTAGGCATCCCAAACGCGCTCCTGATCTTCCCAGGCGAAGGCCACAGCCTGGGAAAGAATCCCTGGCACGGCAAGATCAAAGTCCGCGAAGAATTGAAGTGGCTGCAAAAGTACGGCGGCGTTCCAGCAGGCAACTGATTCACCTGAAAAGGATCCGAGGGTGGGGATTTTGCGGTTGTGGATTTCGCGCGGAAATAAAGATTGCAGCGGTGCTTGCGCAACGCTGGGATTTCCTGTCGGACGCCCTGAGATCGGGGTACCCCCCTCCCCCCTGTCCCTCGGAAAGTCCTGCTGGGCGCGGGTTCTGCAAAAATGGTCTGCAAAATCCTGATGTCAAATAACTTAGAGGTCAAAATCTTGACAGCAAAGAACTTAGGACGTGACGAAGCGGTCTCTGCGCACCGTCACTGCCTCGACCAGGATTACGCGATTCAGAGGCCGGCGCAAGGTTAGATGTCACATGGCTCTGAGGAAAACCATATTGCAACGAGCGGCTAGATGATAAGACCGGCGGGATCGAATCTTAATCGAGCCGGTGAAGTGGTCTGATTCGGACGACCTTGAATCGGCACGAGTAGAACTCGGGCCCTTCCCGGTTTTTCTGGTACCAGGCAGTGGGTACTACTTCCCGGCGCTAGCCACCTTCACACCACGCGACCCGGCCGCATACCGCGCAATGCCCTTGTACAGCGCTTCGGCGATCTGTTCGCGGTATCCGTCACTGCGCAGCTTCTGCTCGTCAGTGGGACTGCTAACGAACGAAACTTCCGCCAGAATTCCTGGCATCGCGGTCTCGGTGAGAACCACATAGGAGGCCTCTTTCACGCCGCGGTCGCGCAGGCCTGGATTCTGAACCGACAAGGTTCCATAGAGCGACCGTTGCACGCTGGCCGCCAGCCGGCGTGACTGTTCAATTTTATCGTGCAGTTCCACCGGAGACAGCGACGCAGTCACGGCGTTCTTGTTGTCCGTTGTGTTCTGGCGAGTTTCCAGGTCTTTTGCATTGGGCGACACGAACAAGTTCGTGTAGTAAGTTTCCACCCCGCGCGCCGAAGGCAGATCGCTGTAGTTGGCGTGGACGGAGATGAACAAATCCGCTTGCGCCTGATTTGCCATGCCAGCCCGTTCGTCGAGAGGGATGTAGTTGTCGTCGATGCGAGTGAAAATCACGTCCGCGCCCAGGCGGCTCTCGAGTAGCTTGCCCAATCTCTGGGCAATCTCGAGCACCAGGTCTTTTTCCAGCAAGCCCTGCCGGCCCACGGTTCCCAAGTCCCAGCCGCCGTGGCCCGCGTCCACCACGATGCGCATCTTCGGAACTCGCGCCCGCAATTGCAAATCCTCGCGCGAGGGTGGAGGCACAACGATCGCCAATTTCGCTTTTTCCTTCTCGGCCTCAGCTCCCGGGAAAAGATTCACCTGAGCCTTGGTGTCCGCACCCAGTCGCCGCACCTGCACCACCAGGCGGTAGGGATTCGGTTCCAGGCTCACGGAAAAGTTCGAGTTGCCTCGCGTCTCCAGCACTACTCGGGTCAAGCCCGATACTGGCTGCGCTACCCGAACCCGCGCAAGCAGGGCGTCGCCGATGTCGATGGTTTTTCCGACAAACTCGGGAGACAGCGCAGTGTCGTGCAAATCAAAATAAATGCGATCCGGACCGGTCAGGCGATGCGCCTCATACTGCACCTGATCTTCCAGGTCGAGCACAACTGTGCTGGAGTCGGCAGAAGACCAATGACGAATCCCGGTGACCCGCGGCAGCTTGGCCAGTTCCTGCGGCGTCACGCTACTATTCAAGGATTCGGCCGCCGTGTCTGTATCCGCTGTTCCCGACGCATTCGCGGAGCCGAGCGAATTCGCCTGCCCGTCCGGGCTGGAGTTCGATGAGTTGAGGGGAGATGTCTTTTCCGAACCGGCCTGCTTCGAGGACGCCGCGGGCTTTGTGATCTTGGGTTCAGGTCGCAGCGGGACGTTGCCGAGCTGCGCATTCTTCAGCTTCCACCAAAACCCGCCGGCCAATACCACCGAGACCACCACTAGCACCAACACCAGTAGGATCCCGGGATGGCGACCGGCCGAGCGCGCGGGCTCCTGCGACATGCCGAAGGTAAATATCCCCTCGGGCACGTACTCCGGTTCAACACCGGCCCCAGGCACAGACACAAGTGGCGGCGCAGGCAAATGAACGGGAGGGGAGATCGTGACTGCTCTATCCGCCGCGGCGACTTTGGCCGCTTCTACAACTTGAGGTTCAGCCGCAACAGCGACTTGCGCTATCTCTACCGAGACCTTCTCCGCAGAGGTTCTTTCCGTCGGCGCTTTTTCGGCTGGAGCTTTTTCCGTCGGAGCTTTTTCTGTCGGCAGAGCGGGCGGGCTGGAAATCGCCGGTGAAATCGCGGGCACGGCCAGTTCCGCTTCAGCTACCTCGGCTGATTCCGCGAAGCGGTCTTCATCCTCAGGCTTGAGAGCTCCAAGAATCAGCTCAGCCAGCAGTTCCAGGCTGCCCACGTCGCTGTCATTGAACCCAAACGGCTCGGCCGAGAATGCTTCCAGCAATCCGATCACGCGCCGTCGCCCGCACAACGGCACTGCCACCATCGACCGAGCTCCCAAGCGCCGGCACGCAGTCAGATTTACGCGATCGTCGGTTTCGGTATCGTCGCACCGGATAATCTGTGCCGTGCGGAAACATGCTCCGGAGAAGGCCGAATCCCGCTGGATTCTTTGGCCCACATCCGGCTTGATCGAACCCGCCGAAGCCCGCAAGACGACCTCGCTGTTCTCCGCGAGAGCGATTCCCAACCCATCCGCGCCAGTGATGGCAACGGCTCGTTCCGCAACCAACTGCAGCACTTCGTCCAGAACGAATTGTTCGACGGCTTCGAACTCAGGAGGAGGAGCGATCGTCTCAAAACCCTTGTGCCGCGAGGCCAGCGCCCGCCGCTGCCGCACCTGCTGATGCAGCGCCGAAAAGGCGAGAAGCGCCTGCAGCGCGTCACCTCCCGAAGGCCGCAGTCCGCGAGTCTCGAGAGAAGTTTTGGTATGAGAATCGGCCTCCCCGGCGGCAGACCCACCCTGCTCCGGGGGCCAGGACGGCGCCATCGCAGCACCTAAGCCGTCGCCAACTTCAGTGGTCGGTTTGGTGGGAGTCGTTGCCATTACGCGACTTGCGCCTATCTCCTAGACTGCGAGTGTGGTCACCCGGCGGAGCCAATGTCAATCGGCTACTTCGCGTAGCCCGCTCGCCCTCCCCAGGACCTTTGGGCGCAGTTCCGTCCCCTACCCAGTTTTCACCGGGTTTAACAGTAAGTTAACCGGGTTTCGCCTTAGTTGCAATGAGGTCGAATGGCCCTATCGGCCATGGTCTTTGGTAAGCTCCATTTTATTGATTGGTTAGGCCAGACACCGATGAGCGCGAGAGAAAGTTCTTAATGTCCAACCTCAGCTGTGCCTGCAACATTCCTGGAACCAAGCAAGTTACTGCCAGCCTGCGTCCACCAGAAACTAGAATCTGAGCAAACGGGCCCCATCTTAACCATTTCTGGCGGAGAATACGATGCAGGCAGTCTATTTTCCCGCGCGGCAATTTCGCACCCACTACCGGCACGAGCTGCGGACGTTAACCTACGTCACCCTCGATGAGACCAATGGTGGAATTATCCGCAACCTCAACCACGATGGCGTGGCGGTGCAGGCCGTCGGCGCGCTGCGCGAGCAACAGCGTATCCGCTTGCGCTTTGAGTTGAGATTCCCCCGCTTGCGGGTGGAAACTCATGGCCAGGTCAGTTGGGCTACCGCCTCGGGACAGTGTGGCATCCGCTTCGTTAACTTGCCGGCACGCACCAGTCGCCAGATCGATGAGTGGATCTTTTCCAACCTTCTGGATGCTGTCGCGCGCGACGCAGGCCATCCCCGCCCCATCTTCGCGCCTCCTCTTGTCTCGATTGCTCGCGAGGAAAACATTGGCGAAGAAGCTGCTCTTGACGAGAATGCCTCGGAGCAAAACGACGGGCTGACTTTGTCCGCTGCTCCTCGTCCAGTGATCCGACTGGAGCCAGGCCTGGCGATGGGGGACGAAGCTCCGGTCCTGCACCAGCGAGGTGAGCCGGAGCATAGCGAAGAAGATTTAGCAGAGTCTGCACTCGATCCTTATGCGAATAGCTGGCTCTCCCAGCCTCTGTCTGGCCG
This sequence comes from Candidatus Sulfotelmatobacter sp., assembly GCA_035486795.1. Lineage (GTDB taxonomy): Bacteria > Acidobacteriota > Terriglobia > Terriglobales > Acidobacteriaceae > Sulfotelmatobacter. Next base: position 19,532 of record DATHMS010000015.1, read on the forward strand.
AACCCTCGCCTGGCTGGTGGATAGTCTGATCGTGGTGGCGGGCGTGCTGCTGTTCGCTTTGATTTTCCTCTCCATTGCTCATGAACTTCCGCCCTGGCCCCTGACTCTGGGAACAGCCTCAGCGGCAGCGGTTTTTATCGCCGCGGCGTACTGGACCGTATTCAACTTATTTGGAGGACCAAGCCTGGGAGCTCGCATAGCGCAAGCCGCATCCAGCCTGGAAGAAGAAAAAGAGCGGGAAGACGCAAGCCGCTTTCGCTAACGCGTCTTAACCGGAAGCCAGACGCATGCGAGAGAACTGAGAACTGAGAACTGTTTCTGCCTAGTTCGCGAAATACTGCTGTGCCAGCCAAAGCCGCAAGGTGTGTTTCATCTCAGAAGCCATCTTCACGAAGCGGATGCCGACATTTCCGCGGTTGTCGGCCCAGGCCACTTCCACCTCGGCTTTCATCCTGCAATTAGTTCCCGGCAATGCGAAAGCGACACGCGACGATTCGCTCGCATCGAATCCTTCTTCGACGCGAACCTGCAATCCGCCCTGGCTCAGATTGATGAGGTGCGCCTCTCCGCGCTTGCGACTCCGGCCACTCAGTGTGACGGGGACCTCCAGCCCGGCGCGGTGATAACGCAAGCGTCCGTCAAGAATCATGTTGCGCGCGGCCGAGAGCGTGCGCACCGCCTGCTCCACGGAAATCGGCTTGTCGAAGGCAAACATTGCGCCGGTGCCCTCCATGTCGCGCCTTCCGTTCGGACCGCCCATGATCACCAGCGGCACCGTACGCGCGCGCGGCGCTTCGCGTTGCAATTCGCAAAAGAGTTGTCCCGTGCCATTCAGGTCACAGTCAACAATCAGGGCATCCACTTTGGATTTCGCGAGCCGTTCGAGAGCTCGTTGCGGTTCGCTCTCGACGGCCACATCCATGTGCAAGCCGCCAAGAATGCATTCGAGAACACTGACTTCCTGCCAATCACGCGAAACTACCATCGACGAGAGTGTCATGCCTTCAACTCTACCCAGCCTGGTAATCTCGACGTAGATCACTAACGTAACGTGGGGTCGGAGTGGAAATCGGGCGACGCGGGGGAAGGTGAACGGTAATGCGCCGGCTCCGAGTGAAATCGCCTGGTCTCGTCAATTACGACCGTTCTTCAAAAGTTCAGCTACGAGATCGTTGTATGCTGCGCCCTTGGCCTGCCGGTGTTTTTCAGACTTGCTTGGGTGGCTAGCGCAAGGCAGAAATAGAAACGGACAATCGGGCGTTGGGGATTGAAGTTCGACCTGGCCGTACTGCTGCATGGGAATGAACCTGGGGTATTCAGGCTTTGATTGAATTTCTAGCAGGGCCAGTGTCTCTATCATTGCGCGTGTGGCCGGGTGCTGAGAATCGTGAATCGCTGCAGTCAATTCCTCGATAGCAACTGCGCGGTAAGGCGACGCAATCAGGCCAGCCTTAATGTCCCAATAATCCTGACTGCGCTCATACCCATAGAAGGATGGGCTTATTGGGTACTCGGCCCTAATCGGATGGACCTGGCGTTGACGGTCGTAGAACCAGAACCGACGCGCAAGTTCGCGCGTAGAGGCTTCCGATCCAAGGAACCTCAAAACTCGCAGTGCCTGCTTAGTCCGCTCTATATCAGATGCCGTGTCATTCGTGTGATCGGCATCCAACAGCGCCAACGCATTGGTTAATTGCTCCGCCTGCCATTTTGGTGTGGCCGGGAGGACTTGAAATGTGACCTCATTGGAAATACCCATTCGCAAACTGTAGTTTCCTGGTGGTACTGACTTCGACTCGTTGAGCACTATATCGTCAACGTAGGTGACACCAGGATCGAACACCTGATAGGGGCCGGAATTACCAGGAACCGCGGCGCCTCCCCAAAGGCCTGATTCTTCGTCGTCTTGCAGCGGATCAGACCCTTCCGGGATGAGGCAGAAAGAAAACCTTTTGAGGTTGGGACCTGCTTTGGGACGATACTGAACCAAACTATATGTGACCGCACGCTCAAGTCGAATGATCTCGCCCTCGTGATAGACGGACTGGTCTCCGAGTAGCGTCAGCTTTACAGTTCCAGTGGCAGGAGAGGTTACCGGGCGTTCGCACGGGTCGGTTCTTTTCTGGGCTTGCGCAGACTGCGCCGACGAACAGCAAGCCAAAGCCATGGCCAGGAAACGGAGCCATTGCAACTTCATTCACCACCCCCTAGTCGTACAGCTTCCAATCGGGCGGGAGATGATCTCGATTGTAAGGGCTCCCATTTGTTCGTGCAAAATCGCGATTCCACTCACCATACTCACTTCCTCCGATACCAGTCCACCGTCCGCCGCAGGCCCTCTTCGAAGTTCACTTTGGGTTTATAGCCGAGATGCTTTTCTGCGAGGGAGATGTCGGCCAGCGAATGCTTGATGTCACCGCCGCGCTCCGCTCCGTAGATGGGAGAACCGGAGTATGAGGTCAGCGACTGCAGCAGTTTGAAGGTTTCTTTGAGCGTGACCCGGCGGCCGGTGGCCACGTTGAACATCTTTCCTGC